>CANGCI010000032.1 GCA_947451995.1 Comamonadaceae bacterium
ATGCTGGTGGGCATTGGCAACAACCTGTGGCACCCCACCGCCATTCCCTTGCTGGGCAGCATGTTCCCCAAGCGCAAAGGCCTTGCCTTGTCTTTGCATGGCATGGGCGGCAATGTGGGTGATGCACTCGCCCCCTTGGCCGTGGGCGCACTCTTGACCACCTTGTCTTGGCGCGAAATTGTGGTGCTCAATGTGGTGCCCGGTGCCGCCATGTCGATGTTGATCTTGTTCTTTTTGGGCACCATGACCTTCGCACCCAAAAAGAAGTCTGCGCCGGCCGCAGAGTCTGCAGTGTCTGCAGCCGATTCAAAGGGTCAGAGCATGCACAGTTATTTGCAGGGCGTGAAAGATTTGATGCGCACGCCAGGCTTGTTCTTGCTCACTTTGAGTTCAGGTTTTCGCTCGATGACGCAAGGCACCTTGCTGACTTTCTTGCCCTTGTACTTGGCCAAAGAAATGCACTACGACGTGTTCTGGGTGGGCGCTGGCATGGCGCTGCTGCAATTGGCCGGCTTCATTGCCGCCCCCATTGCCGGGCACCTCTCTGACACCATGGGTCGCAAAACCATTTTGATGTCCTCTTTTGGCATGAGCGGCGTGGTGTTGTTGCTCATGACCTTCGCAGGTGGCTCGCCTTGGTTCGTATTTTTAATTGCCGTCTTGGGTTTCTTCTTGTATGCCGCGCGCCCCATCATGCAAGCGTGGATGCTGGAAGCAACGCCCAAAAACATGGGTGGCACCGCCATTGGCTTGATGTTTGGTATGCAGTCTGGCGCGCAGGCTGTCGCGCCGATTTTGGGCGGGATTGTGGCCGATCACTACGGCCTGTTGTCGGCGTTCTATCTGTTGGCTGCCACGATCATCATTGCCAACATCATGGTGGTTTGGATACCAGCTCAGACAAAGGATGCTTCTCATGCCTGATCCAGAAAATCAAAAGCCTGACACTGAATACCAAGGCAAACCAGTGAACACTGCGGGGCGCAGAGATTTTCTGAAAGGTGTGGCCACCGCTTCAGCCGCAGGCGTGGCCATGGTGCAGCAAGCACAGGCCGCAGCCCCTGCTGTCAATGCAGCGGTATCCGGGCTCAGCCCTGCGGACGCCAAAGCCGTAGACAGTGGTCGCCTGATTCCAAGGCCAGGCTCTGACTTCATGGTGGACGTGATCAAAACCTTGAACGTGGAATATGTGGCGGCCAATCCTGGTTCCAGTTTTCGAAGTTTGCACGAGTCGGTGGTGAACTACGGGGGCAACAAAAGTCCCGAGTTGATCACTTGCTTGCACGAAGAGTCTGCCGTGGCCATTGCCCACGGCTATGCCAAAGCTGCGGGCAAACCCATGGCGGTGATGGCACATGGCAGCGTGGGTTTTCAGCACGCTGCTATGGGTGTTTACAACGCTTGGTGCGACCGCGTACCGGTCATCATGATTGGTGGCAATGGCATTGATGCCGACAAACGTCGCCCAGGCACTGAGTGGTCGCACTCGGTGCAAGATCCTGCGTTGCTGCTGCGCGATTACATCAAGTGGGATGACGCCCCAGGCTCTTTGCAGCACTTTGCCGAATCAACTGTGCGCGCCTATCGGGTGGCTACCACGGGCCAGATGGGCCCGGTGGTCATCATGGCCGACATTGATTTGCAAGAAGACGCGATTCACGGCAAGCCGCCCACCATTCCCAAGTTGCAACCGGCCTTGCCAATTCAAGGCGACACAGGCTCCTTGCAAGAAGCAGCCAAGCTATTGCTGAACGCCAAGAACCCCGTCATCATTGCCGACCGCGCAGCGCGCAACCAAGAAGGTGTCAAGGCCTTGGTCAAGTTGGCCGAAAGCCTGCAAGCCCCCGTGATTGATTTGGGTGGCCGCATGAACTTCCCCAACACGCATCACCTGTGCCTCAGCGATTTGAAGCGTTCCTTGGTGCGCGATGCCGATGTCATTTTGATGCTGGAAGTGGCCGATCCTTGGGGCCAAGTGAATGCACTCAGCGATCCCTTCAAAACGGTTCGACCAGAAGCCAAGCCCGATGTCAAAGTCATCACCATCGGCATGAACGATGTGTCCATCCGCTCCAACTACCAAGACTTCCAAAGATTCTTGTCGGTCGAGATGGCCATCCCGGGTGAGGCGCAAGCCTCGATGCCGGTCATCACTGAATACATTCAAAAGAACGCCACAGCCGCCCAAAGGGCCGTGTTTGAAGCCCGCCGTGAGCCCATGAAGAAGCGCTGGGCCAAGCAACTTCAAGACGCTAAAGACGGTGCTGCTTTGGGTTGGGATGCCTCACCCATCAGCACGGCCCGATTGGCCATGGAAACCTTTGAAGTGATCAAAAATGAGCCTTGGTGTTTGGCCGTGAGTGATCGCATTGCATGGGCACGCAAGTTGTGGCCCACCACAGAGTTTCATCAAATGCTGGGTGGCTCGGGTGGACAAGGTGTGGGTTACGGCTTGCCAGCTTCTGTGGGCGCTGCCTTGGCCAATAAATCCTTGGGCCGCATGACGGTGACTTTTCAGCCCGATGGTGATTTGCTCTACGCGCCTGGCGCGCTCTGGACTGCAGCGCATCACAAAATTCCATTGTTGATGGTGATGCACAACAACGGTGGCTACTACCAGGAAGTGATGCACTTGCAGCGCATGGCCTCCATGCACAATCGCCGGACTGATCAAGCTTGGATTGGCAACAGCCTGCGCAATCCCGACATTGACTTTGCCAAAATTGCGCAAGGCATGGGGGTGTGGGCAGAAGGCCCGATCAAAGACCCTTCGCAACTCAAAGGTGCTTTGCAACGCGCGTTGGCCGAGGTGAAACAAGGACGTCCTGCTTTGCTGGACGTGGTTTGCCAAGCGCGTTGAGCCAAGTTGCAACAGTGCGCTTGCACAGCGCACTGAAGCTTCTGCGCATCAGCGCATGGCGTTGTTGAGCAAGGGAATTTGTGCAGCACCAGGACTTGCCTGCATGTTTTCCACATACGCATACAAATCTTTCAACTGTGCATCGTTGATGTTTTGCACTGAATAACGCGGCATCAAGCTGCGCGGGGTGCGCAGTTGCAATTCGAACGCCACAAAGGGCGTGGGGTTGGGGAATATTTTGGGGCCGGCATTGCGTTCGCCGCCTTGCCCTTGCGTGCCATGACAGCTGAAGCATTGGTTTTGCATGAACAAGGCCGCGCCGCGTTGGGCCGCATCGATGTCGGCAGCATGCACGCCCGTGCAAATCCAAGCGCTTGCCACAACCGATAAAACAACAAGCATGTTTTTCATGAAGGTGTCCTGAAAACTCAAAAAAAAGCAGGTGCTCTTTTCAGAGCACCTGCCAGATCATTGCACCGAAGTGCCTTGATTAGAACTTGGCTTGGATGCCAACAGCTGCAGCGTTGATGGTGCCGCCGATGGCTGTTTTGCCAGCGCCGCTGCCCAAAGAAATCACAGCGCCAGAGTTGGCAGTGCCCTTGGCGGCCAATGCGAAGATGGCGAAGTTTTTGTCCAACTTGTAGTTGGCGCCAAAGCCCACCAAGTTGCCACCCAAACCAACGGTAGAGCAAGAGATGGTGCCGTTCAATGAGCAGTTGCCTGCGCCATTGCTGGCGTATTGAGCGGCAACGGCGATCTTGCTGTTCAAGTCATATTCGCCAGTGATTTGCCATGTATTGGTTTTGTAGCTCTGGAAGCCGTTAGCTTGAGCAGATGTCTCTGTGTACTTCAAAGTGGATGTGTCAGCACCGATACGAACACCTGATGCGCGGTAGCCAAAAGACAAACGTGTTGCTGTGTCTTTGGAGCGCAGACCGGCAGCAGCGTTGTAAATGGAACCCGCTGTAGCGGTAGATGCGGTACCAGAGAAAGCAAAGTAGTCATCATGAACTTCTTGTGCCAAACCGACGTAGTAGGTCTTGTCTGTCCAGTTGATACCCATTGAGCTCAGGCCAGCATTTTTGGTGGCTGACTTTGTAGGATCTTGACGCAAAGAGTAGCCAACTTCAATGCCATTGATGCGTGGGCTGGTCCAGAGCAATTGGCCGTTGATGCGTGTATTGAAAGATGTGGAAACACCTTTGTTGCTCCATGTGGGGTTAGAAACCACGTTGGAAGTCGACACAAAGTTGCTGGAAGACACGCCCAACATGCGCACTTTGTCGCCGTAGGATTTGTAAATGGTGTCTTGTTGACCCGCTTGCAAGGTACCGAATTTGTCATGGCTGATCCAGACGAAAGCGTCACGTGGCTCAGACATGAAAGAAGGGTTGGACGCTGTGCTGTCGATGTTGATCACGCCCTGCAAGTCGTAGCCCAATGTGAGGCCGTCGATGGTTTTCTTGCCAGTGAAGCCAATGTAGGAGTTCACGGGGGTGAGCTTGTTGGCGCTGACAGCACCTGCTTTGAAGGTGTTGGTTTGTGCACCTGTTTTGCCTGCTGTCAAAGTGCTAACTGCTGCGCCAGTGGCAGAGGAGTCACCGAAGGTGACAGTTTGGTACTGTGGGTAAACGTTGCCGTAGATTTCGAGCAGGTCGCCAGCAATTTGAACAGCGTGTGCTGTGCCAGCCAAGCTCATGGCTGCAAAGCAACCCAATGTCAGTGCGCGGTATTTGAAAGTCATGTGTATCTCCAAGTGATAAAAAGTGAAATCGTTGAGCCCAGTGGTCTGGGTGGTTCAGCCGCCTGTTCCGGCATGAAGAACACTGTTCTCTTTTGAAAGACAGTGGTGTTATTAAGCGAAAAATCAGCCCAATGCCACATTCGTGAATACCCTAGACACCCCTTTGATTTGTATGAGAACAACACTTTTTTGTCGAGCGACTTGTGAGAAAAAGCGACACCCTTGAAGGCCCTTCACAAGGGGAACCCTGTTGACGCTCTGGAGGGGGTGGTTTAGCATAGTAGAACGCTGTTCAATATAGAAGAACGACGTCTACAGCCCTTCACAATGTATTTCAGATGGACACCTTGAATGCCACACGATAAAGACACCAGCCACTGGCACGAGCCAGCAGGCAACAAGAAAGCCGGATACGGCGTCTTCAAAAAACAGCCAACGCCTTATGACGCTTACATGGAGGCGGAGGGTTTGCCAGTGTTCCGCGATGTGGGGATCAACAAGGTGCAAAACTTGCCTTTGGTGCCATGGAAGCGCACCGGTGGCAAGGGCCACTTCATTCAGCTCTACGGCACTGAAACCAAGTGGGGTTGCTATGTGGTCGAGGTGCCTGGTGCAGGTGCGCTGCATCCCGAAAAGCACATGTATGAAGAAATTTACTTGGTCGTCGAGGGACGCGGTACCACCGAAGTCTGGCAAGAAGGCGACACCAAGAAGCACGTGTTTGAGTGGCAAGCAGGTTCGATGTTCTCGATTCCTATCAACGCTTGGCACCGCATTGTGAATGCCACCTCCAGTGGCGCACTATTGTTGGCGGGCACCACAGCACCGAACGTGCTGAACATGTTGCAAAGCACCGAAGCGGTGTTCAACAACCCCTTCGTGTTCCGTGACCGCTTCAATGGCGCAGACGACTTTTACCAAGCCCGCGATGAAGTGGAAGCCGATCCCGTGCGTGGCTTGGCCATGCGCAAAACCAACTTCATTCCCGATGTGATGAAGTGCGAATTGCCCCTGGACAATCGCCGCTCACCTGGCTATCGCCGCATTGAGCCGTTCATGACCAACAATTGTTTTTACTTTTGGATTGGTCAACACGAAAACGGCCGCTACTCCCGCGCACACGCCCACACATCCGCGGCGGTGCTCATTTGCCTCAACGGCAAAGGCTACACCTACACCTGGCCCGAAGACGAAGGTGAAACACCTTGGAAAGATGGCAAAGAACATTTGGTGCGACGCATCGATTACGAACCCGTCGGCTTGGTCTCTGCAGCCCCTGGTGGTGCACGCTGGTATCACCAGCATTTCAGCTCGGGTGAAGAGGCACTGCGTTTGACGGCTTGGTTTGGCCCGCACAACCCCGGCCGTGATCCTGGTGCGCCCGGCTCTAAGCACACCGACTACACCGCACAAGATGTCACTGAAGGCGGCACCACCATCCCCTATTGGTTGGAAGATCCGCACATCCGCAAAGAGTACCAAGAACTCTTGAAGAAAAACAGCGTGCCCGATCGCATGGACCCAGATTGGTACAACATTCCGGCTGAGTTCATGGAGAAGTTTGGACCGAAGAAATAATGAGCGAAACTACGACCTCCGCAACGGCGCAAGAAGCGCCTGTGGGGGGCCGCGTTTTTTTCAGCAATGTGCGTCGCAGCCTCGAGGGTGAAGACGAAATCATTTTGGTCAGCGTGGGCGTTGACATTGGTTCGTCCACCTCGCACTTGGTGTTTTCACGCTTGGTGTTGGAGCGCTTAGACAACCGCTACATCGTCAGTGAGCGCACCGTGTTGCACGAGTCGGATGTCTTGCTCACGCCTTATGCAGCCGATCAAAGCATTGATGCGGCGGCATTGGGTGCCTTCATCGAAGCGCAATACGCGCAGGCAGGCATTGCGCCCGACAAAATTGACACCGGTGCTTTGATCCTCACGGGCGTGGCCGTGCGCCGCACCAACTCACGCGCCATTGCCGATTTGTTTGCTGCCCAAGCGGGCAAGTTTGTGTCGGTGAGTGCAGGCGATGCGCTTGAGACCACCTTGGCCGCATTTGGTTCTGGCGCTGCAGCGCGATCCGTGCGCGAAACTGCGCGCGTCATGAACATCGACATTGGTGGTGGCACCACCAAAATTGCGGTGTGCGAAAACGGCGAGTTGGTCGATTTAACAGCGGTTGACATTGGCGCTCGCATCGTGGCTTTGGATGCACAGGGTTGCTTGGTGCGTTTGGAAGAAGCGGGTCGAAAATTTGCCGAAGAAGTGGGCGTGACACTGACCTTGGGCCAGCCTGTCACACCCGAAGATTTGGCGCGCATGGTCGATCGCATGGCCGAGCGAATTTTTGATGTAGCAGGCAACGCAGCGCCCGATGCCATCAGCCAATCTTTGCTGCGTTTAGAGCCCTTGCGCGCCAGCCAGTTGCCCGACGTGCTGACCTTTTCGGGGGGTGTGTCGGAGTATGTGTATGGCCGCGAAGCACAGGCCTATGGCGATTTGGGCCCACTGTTGGCTGCAGCTGTTAGGCGCAAAGCGCAAGCTTGGGGGCCTCGTTTAGAAGTGCCCGATCAGGGCATACGTGCCACTGTGATTGGTGCCTCGCAATACACCGTGCAGGTGAGTGGCAGCACCATTTACGTCGAGCCGTCCCATATTTTGCCGGTGCGCAACGTGCCTGTGATTGCACCGCAATTGGATTTGGCTGCAGATGATTTGAACGTCGCTGAAATTGCCGACAACATTCGCCGCGCATTGCGTCGTTTGGATTTGCACGAAGGTCATCAAGCTGTGGCGGTGTGCTATCGCTGGCAAGGTTCAGCCACGTTTCACCGCTTGGACGCGTTTTGTCGTGCGGTGGCCGAGGGCATGTCGGCGGTCCTGGCGCAGGGACATCCTTTGCTGTTGGTGGGCGAAGCCGATTGTGGCGGCCTGATTGGGATTCATTGCCATGAAGAATTGCATTTGAAAAGTCCCGTGTTGTCGATCGATGGCATCACGCTGAAGGAATTGGATTTCATTGACATTGGCGCCATGCTGGAAACCTCAGGCGCCGTGCCTGTGGTGATCAAGAGTTTGGTGTTTCCGGGCTCGGCCGGCCTGGGCCGAACAGCGTTGAAAGCGTGAGCAATAGATGTACGCCGAATGAACCACGTATGAGCCATTTGTATCCGCCTCTCACACCGCATCGCTCAGGCCACATGGCTGTGGGGCATGGGCATTCGGTTTACTGGGAAGAAGGCGGCAATCCAATGGGCCGTCCCGTTGTGTTTTTGCATGGCGGGCCGGGTGGTGCTTGTTCGCCCACGGCCAGACGATTGTTTGACCCCCATCGCTATCGCATCATTTTGATGGACCAACGTGGGTGTGGTCGCTCCACCCCGCATGCCGAAACAGCGCATAACTTCTTGGCCAATTTGGTGTCCGACCTTGAGCAATTGCGTTTGCTCATGAATGTGGACAAGTGGCTGTTGTGTGGGGGTTCTTGGGGCTGTACCTTGGCCTTGGCATATGCCAAGCAATACACCCAGCATGTGTCGGGCATGGTGCTGCGCGGCGTGTTTGCGGCGCAAGACCATGAGCTGGACTGGCTTTACAAACCCGGTGGCGCCAGTCGCGTTTTTCGAGCTGAGTGGCAAGACTATGTGTCGGCCATCCAAAACCATGTGCAACTGGATACAGACAATTTGACGCACCACAGTGGTCAACACAGCGTACTGTTGAACGCCTATGACAAGGTCTTGCAAGAAGGCTTGCCAAAGGACGTGTTGGCCATGGCGCGTGCGTGGTGCACTTGGGAGGATGCGCTCAGCAGCGTGTACCCCAGCGACCCGGTGCATGCTGCGCATGCAGGCCCTGAAGAAGATTTGAAGTGTTTGGCCATGGCCCGAATTTCAGCGCACATGTTTGCACACGATCCCGAGCTGGGCAGTCGGGGCCACATCGTGCCGGCCACGGCCAATGATTTCTTAAAAAAAATACCCGGCATCATCGTGCAGGGTCAGTTTGACATGGTCACGCCGGCAGAGACGGCGTGGCAGTTAAAGCAAGTGTGGCCTTTGGCGCAGTTGCGTGTGGTGCATACGGCAGGCCATTCCAGTCAAGATCCAGAATTGCAAAGCGCGTTGGTGACGGCACTGGACGACATGCTGACAGAAGTTTGAACAATCAACAGGAGACAACATGGCTTTGACCCCCTTCATGGTGGACGGCAAGTCCGTCCAAATTGACAGCGATCCACAGATGCCTTTGCTGTATGCATTGCGCGATGATTTGAAATTGAACAATCCGAAATTCGGCTGTGGTTTGGCGCAATGCGGCGCTTGCACCGTGCATCTGGATGGGCAAGCGGTGCGCTCTTGCGTGTTGCCTGTGTCGGCCGTGAAGGGCAAAAAAGTGACCACCTTGGCGGGTTTGGGAACACCCGAAAATCCACATCCCATTCAGGTGGCATTTTTAGAAGAGCAAGTGCCGCAATGTGGTCACTGCATCAATGGCTGGGCCATGACCTCGGCCGCATTTTTAAAACGCAACCCCAAAGCCACCGATGCCGAGATCAAAACGGCCTTGGAAGGTTTGAAGTGCCGTTGCGGCACGCATGTGTCCATTTTGCGCGCCATCAAGCGCGCACAAACTTTGATGGCTTGAGGAGCACACCATGCACAATCCTTCAAATTCAGACGTGAGCACCTCCGAGGTGACGACAACCAACCACGGCGACAAGTTCAGCGGCACATCGCGCCGAGATTTTCTCAGTGCTGCGGGCGCCTTGGTGGTGTCAGTGGCCAGTGGCGGTGTGTCAACGCAGGCCTTCGCACAATCCGCGGGTGCAGCGATGGCGGGTTCTGCTTCTGCCACTGCGGTGGGCACCACCTTGGCCACCATCAGTGCCATCAAGCCTGCACTCAAAGCCGATGAACTCGACTCATGGGTGGCCATTCAGCCTGATGGCTCGGTGGTTGCTTATTACGGCAAAGTCGACTTGGGCCAAAGCTTGGAAGTGGCCATTGGGCAGATCGTGGCCGAAGAATTGGACGTGTCATATCGCAAAGTCAAAATTGTGATGGGCAATACCGCCAGTTCTTTGAATCAAGGTGGCGCGTCCAGTGCACTGGGTATTCAAGCTGGCGCCAAACCGCTGCGCAATGCGGCTGCAGAAGCGCGCCGTATCTTGCTGAACTTGGCCAGTGAAAAAATGGGTGTGCCAGTCGCCAACTTGGTGGTGGACGATGGTGAAATCTCGGTCAAAGGCAACAGTGCGCAGAAGGTCACCTATGCTGAATTGATCGGCGGCAAATACTTCAATTCCAAAGTGGAATGGAACAAACAAATTGGCAACCCCTTGGATGTCAAAGGACTGGCCAAGCCCAAATCACCTGCAGAGTACAAAGTGGTTGGTTTGTCCTTGCCGCGCAAGGATGTGGCTTGGAAAGTGTTTGGCACCAGCGGCAACATTGCCGACGTCAAAGTACCTGGCATGCTGCATGCACGCGTCATTCGCACGCCCGTTGCAGGTGGCTTGGCAGAGAAAGTCGACGAAGCATCGATCAAGCACATTGCCGGCGCACGCGTGGTTCGCGAGAAAAACTTTTTGGCTGTGGTGGCCGAGCGTGAGTGGGATGCCGTGCGCGCAGCCAAAGAACTGAAGGTGACTTGGAGCGCCTCACCCAAACCCTTTCCGGAGTTTGAAAAACTGCACGCACACATTCGTCAGGCACCGACACGCAAGCGCACAGAAGAACAGAAAAATGGCGATGTCACAACAGCCCTCAAGTCTGCCGTGAAAGTGGTGGAGGCTGAATACTTGTGGCCTTTCCAATCGCATGCCAGCATGGGTCCCGCCAGTGCTGTGGCCGACGTGAAGGCTGACAAAATCACCATCTGGACCGGTTCACAAAAACCACACTACGCGCGCGATGGCGTTGCCGCTTTGCTCAAAGTGCCAGTCGACAAAGTGGAAGCTATTTGGGTTCAAGGCCCGGGATCTTATGGGCGCAATGACGCTGGTGATGCCATCATGGACGCGGCCTTCATTTCCTCCAAAGTGGGTCAACCTGTGCGTGTGCAGGGCATGCGCCACGACGGTACTGCATGGGATCCCAAAGCGCCCGCATCGGTGCACCGTGCGCGCGCTGCGATCGATGCCGATGGCAAAGTGGTGGCTTATGACTTCACCACGCGTGCATTCTCAAGGGCCACCATTGACAGCAACGAGTCTGATCCACGCGACAGCTTGGTGGGCATGGAATTGGGTCTGCCGCCCAAGGGCGGTATCACCTTCGGCATCCCCGAGGAAAGTTACGCCTTTGACAACAAGTTGTTGGCCTGGGAAGTCATTCCTGATTTGATCGACAGCGCATCCCCTATGCGCACATCGCACATGCGCGACCCAGTGGGTTTGCAAATTCAATTTGCCAGCGAGCAGTTCATTGATGAATTGGCCTATGCCACGGGCGAAGACCCCATTGCCTTCCGTGTGAAATACGCCAAGGCGCCGCGCGACATTGCCGTGCTCAAAGCCGCAGCCGAAAAATCGGGCTGGGAGCCACGCGGCAAGGCCAAGCGCGATCGCTCGGGTGCCGTGCTGACGGGACGTGGCATTGCCTACGCACAACGCGCAGGCACCATCGTGGCGGTGGTTGCTGAAATTGAAGTGGACCGCAAAACAGGCCGCATTTGGGGCCGCAAATTCACGGTGGCGCACGACTGTGGTTTGATCGTCAACCCACAAGGTTTGCGTTACACCATTGAAGGCGGTTTGGTACAAGCTTTGTCGCGCACCTTGTACGAAGAGGTGCAATTTGCACCCGATCAGGTCAAGAGTGTGGACTGGCGCAGTTACCCTATTTTGGAAATCAAAGACACGCCAGAAATCATTGACATCGTGCTGATCAACCGGCCCGAAGCACCGCCTACTGGCGCTGGCGAAGCCACCTGCCGCGTGGTGCCAGCCGCCATTGCCAATGCGTTCTTTGATGCCACAGGGGTGCGCATGCGCCAAGCGCCGCTGAACCCAGCCCGTGTGAAAACTGTTTTGAGCAAAGCTTGAAGGAGCACGGTATGCAACACTTCATGAGACATGTGGCTTTGAAGTTCAATCACATCATGGCGCCGGCTTGGATCAGCACGCTGATGGGTTTGGGGGCTGTGGTGTCCGTGAGCGCACAGCCAGTGACGCCGCCAACGGCCAGCCCGCATGAAGCGATCTTCATGAACAAGTCTGCAGACCGTGAAGCTTGGTTATTAGAGCGTGCCAAAAAAGAAGGTGGCCTGACCCTCTACACGTCCCTGTCGCCGACAGAGTCAGCGCCTTTGATGGCCGAGTTTGAAAAAAAATATGGCATCAAGGTCACTGTATGGCGCGGCCTCAGCGACGGTGTGGTGCAGCGCGTGGTGAACGAAACGCGTGCCAAACGCAACGTCGTGGATGTGGTCGAAACCAATGGTCCAGAAATGGAAATGCTGGCGCGCGAAAAAGTACTGAGCGAGTTTCACAGCCCGCACATTGCTGACTTGCCCCAAGGCATGATTCCCAAACACCGCATGTGGATGCCCGACCGCGTGAACTTTTTTGTGGTGGCCTTCAACACACAAAAACTCAAACGCGAAGATCTACCCAAACATTACGAAGGTTTTACCGAGCCTAAGTGGAAGGGCCGGATTGCGATTGAGTCCACCGATGCCGAGTGGATGGGTGGCTTGGTCAATGCGCTGGGCGAACAACGTGGCATGACCTTCTTTAAAAAATTGGCAGAGCAAAAACCGGATGTTCGCAAAGGCCACATTTTGTTGGCGCAAATGGTGGCGGCCGGTGAGACCGACGTGGGCCTGACCATCTACAACGCCAACGCACAATCTTTGAAGCAACGCGGCGCACCCATTGATTGGGCGCCCATCGAGCCTACCTTGGCGCGACCACAAGGCGTTGGCGTAGCGCGGTTGGCGGCCCATCCGCATGCAGCCGCCTTGTTTGCCGACTTCATTTTGTCGCCCGATGCACAAGCCTTGCTCAACAGCATGGGCCGGCCACCTGCCAATCAAAAAGTCAAATCCAATTTGAACAATTTCAATTACGTCCTGACCGAGCCTGGCATCGTGGTGGACGAAGCGGAAAAGTGGAATCAACATTGGACCCGTCTGTTTTTAAGCAAATGATTTAACCCGAGAAACAACATGAGCATTTCCATCCCTCAACTCTTAGAAGACTTGGCCACGGCCAATCAAATTTTGGCCAACGAAGGCGTCTTTGACGGCTTTGGCCACATCAGTGTGCGTCACCCTGAAAATCCCGAACGATTTTTCATTGCCCGCAGCATGGCGCCCGCCTCTGTCACGGCGCAAGACATTGTGGAGTGCGACTTGAACGGCGATGTGCACGATGCGCAGGGCCGCAAGTCTTATTTGGAGCGCTTCATTCACAGTGCGATTTTCAAAAAACGTCCGGATGTCAATTCGGTGGTGCACAGTCATTCGCCCGCCATCATTCCGTTTGGCGTGACCGGTGCGCGCCTGCGCCCCATTTGCCACATGAGTGGCTTCTTGGGCAGCAATGTGCCGACCTTTGAAATTCGCAACACGCTGGGCGAAACATCGGACATGTTGATTCGCAACCAAAGCATTGGTGAGTCCTTGGCCGACACCTTGGGCAACAACACCGTGGCCTTGTTGCGCGGTCATGGCAACGTGGTGGTGGCCGACTCCATTCAACTGGCCGTGTTCCGAGCCTATTACACAGAAGGCAATGCCAAGCTGCAAGCCGATGCCATGCGCATGAGTTTTGGCATGGGATTGGGCGAGCCTGTGTATTTGTCGGAAGACGAAGCGCGCAACTCTGCAGAGACCAATGCGGGTCAAGTTGAGCGTCCTTGGAATGTTTGGAAAAGCAAACTGCCCAAGTAAATCTCATTGAAAGAAATTCAGCATGTCACACCTCATCGCCCAAGCTTCTGCCTTCACTCGCCGAGGGACTTTGTGTTGCGCTGCACTGGCTTTGTGCAGCACTTTGTGGAGCACCCAAGTCAGCGCGCAAAACGCAAGCAATGCGTATCCTTCAGGTCCCGTCACCTTGTTGGTGCCCTTCACAACAGGCACCGGTGCTGATTTACTGGCCCGATTGCTGGGCCCCAAGTTGGCTGACAAATGGAAAGTTTCGGTGGTCACCGACAACAAAGCCGGTGCCAGTGGCTCGATTGGGACAGGCGCAGCTGCCAAGGCGGCGCCCAATGGGTTGACGGTGCTGGTGACTGCCACGGCTCACGGGACCTTCCCAGCCTTGATGCCCAAACTGCCCTTCAATCCACAACAAGCTTTCACTCCAGTGATCTTATTGGGCACCAGTGCGTTGGGTGTTGCAACGTCTGGCAAATCGCCTTTCAACAACTTCAAAGAATTTCAAGACAGTGCGAAGAAACAGCCCGGTGTGTTGAATTACTCTTCACCTGGAACGGGTTCGCCGCAGCACTTGGCCATGGAGTTGTTGGCCCAAGAGACCAACATCAAGCTGTTGCACGTGCCCTACAAAGGCACCGCGGGTGCACTGACCGATTTGATGGGCGGCCATGTGGACGCCAGCATTGTGGCGCTGCAAACAGCCGCACCGCATTTGCAAAACGGCACCCTGCGCATGTTGGCTTTGATGAGTGCTGAACGTTCACCCGCTTTTCCCAATGTGCCCACCTTGAAAGAATTGGGCGTGGCCAATGGTGTGGTGGAGACTTGGTATGGTGTGTTCGTCCCCGCAGCCACACCCGCGGACGTGGTGGCCAAACTCAATGCCGATTTCAACAGCTTGTTGCAATTGCCTGATGTGAAAGAAACCATGAACAAGCAAGGCATGGTCATTGTGGGCGGCAAGCCCGAGCGCATGGGTGACTTGGCCAAGAACGAACTGAGTCGTTGGGCGCGGGTGGTTGAAAAAGCAGGGATCAAGGCCGAGAACTGATCATTTGTTCTCCGCATGTAACCCATTTCGTGGGAAAATTGAAATTAAATTACACCGGAGACAAGTCCACATGCCCAGTCGCGCTACCAAAATTGTTGCCACCTTAGGCCCTGCATCCAGCGAGCCCGCATTGCTCGAAGCCATGATTCGGGCGGGTGTGAATGTGGTTCGTTTGAACTTCAGCCACGGCAAAGCGCAAGACCACATTGACCGTGCGCGTTTGGTTCGCGAAGCCGCTACACGCGCAGGTCGCGAAGTGGCCATCATGGCCGATTTGCAAGGCCCCAAAATTCGCGTTGGCAAGTTTGCAGAAGGCAAAGTGATGCTCGAGCCCGGCGCCAAGTTTGTGCTGGACGCATCGCGCACCGAACTCGGTGATTTGTCGGGTGTCGGTTTGGACTACAAAGAACTGCCACGCGATGTGAAGGCTGGCGACGTGTTGTTGCTCAACGATGGCCTGATTGTGCTCACTGTCGATTCGGTGAAGGGTGAGCAAGTGCACACCACCGTCAAGTTGGGCGGTGAGTTGTCCAACAACAAAGGCATTAACAAACAAGGTGGCGGCTTAACGGCGCCCGCCCTTACCGGCAAAGACATGGAAGACATCAAAACAGCGATGAGCTTCCAAGCCGACTATGTGGCAGTGAGTTTCCCCAAAAACGCCACCGACATGGAAATGGCCCGTCAGTTGGCCAATGTGGCGGCTGCCCAATACAACCACAAGCCTGGCTTGATTGCCAAGATTGAACGCGCAGAAGCCATTCCTCGTTTGGAAGAGATTTTGCTGGCCAGCGACGGCATCATGGTAGCCCGTGGTGACTTGGCCGTTGAGGTGGGCAACGCGGTCGTCCCTGCTTTGCAAAAACGCATGATCAAGTTGGCGCGTCAGCACGACAAAGTCGTGATCACGGCTACGCAAATGATGGAAAGCATGATCACCAACCCCGTGCCCACACGCGCCGAGGTGAGTGACGTGGCCAATGCCGTGCTGGATGGCACCGATGCCGTCATGCTGAGTGCAGAAACAGCCGCCGGCAAGTACCCACTCGAAACTGTGGAAGAAATGGCCAAGATTTGTTTGGCGGCAGAAACTGCTGAAGAGTTTGAACTCGATGGTGACTTCAGTGGCCAAACCTTCAGCCGCATTGACCAATCGATTGCCATGGGCGCTTTGTTCACGGCGCACCACCTCAATGCCAAAGCCATTGTGGCGCTCACCGATTCAGGCTCTACCGCTTTGTGGATGAGCCGTCACCGTGTCAACATTCCCATTTATGCGGTGACCACCAAATTGACGTCACAGCGCAAAATGGCGCTGTACCGCAATGTGCGCCCCTTGTTGATGGACACCAGTGCCGATCGCGATACCGCCTTGGTTCAGGCTGAAAATCATTTGAAGAGCCGCGGCATTGTGTCGGGCGGTGACATTTATGCCATCACCTGCGGCGAGCCCATGGGCGCGCCAGGTGGCACCAACATGCTCAAGATTTGCCGCGCAAGCGACTGAACAAGCCATGGCTCAGCCAGCCCACGGACCAGCTTAGCCAAGCGGTCCAAAGGGTGTGGCTCATGAAGTGGGCGCCGCGCATTTGCTGAGACACGCCCAAGACCAAGCCCGCCAACAGGGCGCAAACCAACCAAAGGCGAGCACTGGGCGCGCCACTTTGGCGCAGGCTGAAGTAGGCGGCCATGAATGCAAACCCGGTGGAGGCATGACCTGCCGGAAAACAATGCCCGCCGCCGCCATCCACTTCAAACACATTCCAGTGGGAGATGTAACTGGCCGTGCCGCCAAACACTTGCAGGTCCCATGGGCAGCTGGTTTTGCTGAGGCCTTTGATCAGGGTCACCGCCAAGAGGGCGCACACCACCGATAGAAACAAGCCGGTCCGCTCGCCGGTGGCCAAATGGCGTAAGCTGCCCCAGGGCCGCCAAATGCCGGCCACCAAGGCCAGCAACAGCACCCAGCCGGCATTGCGCATGCCTTCGTGCATCACTTTGACCATCCACCAGTTGTCTCTTAGCGCAAAACCGCTGGGCTCACCCCACCACTGCGCCATTTGCATGTCCCCGCCCGAGAAGTCCCACGCCAGCAGGATCAAAAGGCCGATCATGCTGATCACCGCATCGGGCCGCCAGGACGCTTGCGAGTGAAGGCTGGAAAAAAGGGGGCGGTCTTTGAACATGACCGAAATCATAGTCTGACTTGCTAAAAAAACGGTCAACAAGGCTTCCAGTTGCTAAAATCCCTGCCAGTTACAAGCCGGTTACACGCAGCCCATATGAAGTTCTTCATACTGTCAGTGTGGTCACCACGTGCTTGCAAAAGATTTTTTAACTTTGGGATTTCACCATGGCACTCGTTTCGATGCGCGAGCTGCTGGACCATGCGGCCGCCAACGGCTACGGCATTCCAGCTTTCAACGTCAACAACCTGGAACAAGTTCAGGCCATCATGGAGGCGGCCAAAGAGACTGGCGCTCCCGTCATCATGCAAGCCTCTGCCGGTGCCCGCAAATATGCTGGTGAAGGTTTCTTGAAGTTGTTGATTCAAGCCGCTGTCGAGACTTATCCTGAAATTCCAGTGGTGATGCACCAAGACCACGGCCAAAGCCCCGATGTGTGCCAAGGCGCCATCAACTTGGGTTTCAGCTCCGTCATGATGGATGGCAGCTTGGAAGCCGATGGCAAAACCATTGCCAGTTACGAATACAACCTCGAAGTGACCCAGAAAGTGGTCAGCATGGCCCACAAGTTGGGCATCACCGTGGAAGGTGAATTGGGCTGCTTGGGTTCTTTGGAAACCATGCAAGG
>CANGCI010000033.1 GCA_947451995.1 Comamonadaceae bacterium
CTTGGGGCTGCACTGGTTTCGACATGGGTTCGGACGCGTGGCAGGGCATGTCGAGGTTCTGATCCTCGTAAAACAGCAGAAAAAAAACTAACTGCAAACGACGAACGTTTCGCACTCGCCGCTTAATCCGGTGAGCCTTGCAACAGTTGGCCGATAGGCTGGGCAAGGGGGCAATAGGCGTTAAAACCTAAAGCTTCCAGGCTGCAAGGGAAAACATATGGGCTGGCGTCACATCGGGCATCTTGGTGTGGCGCGAGAAAATAGGATGCTGGTTGAATCAATAGCGTGTCGCTGCGCGATTGGTCTGACGAGACTCAAATCAGACGACTACACATGTAGAACTGTACGAAAATGGCTTGTGGACGCGGGTTCAATTCCCGCCAGCTCCACCACACACCCAAATTAAAGCCGCTAGGGTTAATCGCCTAGCGGCTTTTTCCTTCAATGACTTCAGGACCATCTCAAGTCAAATGCTTGGTTGACGTCTAGGTCCAGTTCTCGACTTTCAAACCTTTGACTCGACCAAAGTCTTTGACATTATTGGTGACGACAACAGCCCCGAGGGACTTAGCATGTGCAGCAATCATGAGATCTGCAGCGCCCAGCTGCGCACCACGTTTCTTTAGATCGAATCGAATCTCGGCGTAACATTTCGCAGCGTCTTGAGGCCAATCTAATACGGCCAAGTGCAAGGCCATGCTATCCAGTGTTGCCTGATTTTGTTTGCGCTTTGCAGCAACAGATGCCTGCACCCCATAAGACAACTCAGCAAATGTCACTGCCGACATCACCTGATTCTGTAATGGCACCGACTGAACTTTAGCTTCTAGCTTTTGTGACGCCCGGCGCATTAAAAAGATGCAGGTATCAGTGTCCAACATAAACAGAGAAGGCATTAAAAAGTACGCTCCTGAATAGACATACGTTCTCTGTCGGCCATGAAGTCGTCGGATGCCTTCAAACCAGACGCTAGAAAGTTTGACCAATCGGTGGGCCTTGGCGTTAAGACCACGCTTTCCCCCTCTCGACGGATAAAAACCTCGCGCACAGACTCGGGAAACCTGTATTCGAGCGGCATCGTCACCGTCTGGGAACGGTTATTCCATCCGACTCGTGCAGTCGACTTAGGCGTTGGTGATTGATTGGTTGGCATCAAATTCAATATAAGGCATTCAATGCCATATGGCAAGCCATATATCAAATGATGTCAGCAAATGAAATCTTTCATCCAAAAATAGCCACGTTCTGCCTAGCCATCACAACAGGTTGACCATCAGCACTCCAAATGACAATTTCATGGGATGAATAGCCGTTTTGAGAGGTGTCAGCCCTCGCTTGAGCCAACCACCAACCGTTGGTAGAAAACGGACGGTCGTCCAAAATGTCGAGCGACCAAGTCATGGTGCTGAAGGGCATCATTTCTTTGGACAACACCAGCGATGGCGGTGGCAAAGCATCGGCCAGCGCCAACAAGCGCACTAAGCTGGATTCGTCACCCACATCACGATGACGCAGCCAAATGGTCATTTCAGGTTTTGCATCGAGCGTTCTGGGCATAGCACCCCCTGCAAATTTGCCTTCAAAGTGTTTCGCAAATGTGGGGGCTTCTGGGGAATCGAAGAAACTGACGCAATCATGAGGCGATGCCACCTGGGGCATGGGCAGCGCTTGGTAGTTGTGTGACGAAGCTCGGCCCGTACCAAAACACAAGGTAGAGCGAACGGCCATGCCACTGTCACCCACCATGTCGGCACACACCATGGTGGTGGACTTGCCCGTTCTCAACACTTGGGCCGTCAGTTTCAAGTTGCCCGATGCGGGCCCCACAAAGCAAAACTGTGCAGAGCGCAAAGGCGGCAAATTTTCAATGCTGCGTTGCGTTGCCTCCAAACACAAAGACGCAGATAGACCGCCGTATGTGGTTCGTCCTTGCAACCAATCAGGAGGCAGAACAATGCTGTGGCCTTCGGCATTTTTTTGAAGGCTGGCGATTAAGGCTGAGAAAGGTGTCATTTTGATTTCAATGCTTTGATGACTTGTTCAATGCGGTCTTGTCCCCAGTACATGTCATTGCCAATGAAGAATGTCGGGGCACCAAATACACCCCGCTCTACGGCGCGCAGGGTGACTTCTTTCAATTTGTCTTTGGTCGCTTGTGCATTGGCCATGGCCAGCAAAGATGCAGGATCAAACCCAGCACGGCTTAAGACATCGCCCACCACAGCGGGTTCATTCAGATTGAGTCCCTCCACCCAAATACCGCGGTAAATGCAATCCATATAGCGCTGAAATGCATCCGCACTTTGCATTTGCAATGCCGTAGCGCCACGCATCAAGGTGGTCGTGATGATGGGGAAATGATGGTTCATGACCAAGGGCACACCGTATTCATCAGCAAAGCGTTTCATGTCGATGAACACATAACGACCTTTAGCAGGCACGGCCATGGGAGACGCATTGCCCGTGGCTTGAAACACACCCCCCAGCAGCATGGGGTACATCACGGCTTGTGCGCCTGTTTCCGCTGTGATCCTTGGCAGTTGGGTATGTGCCAAGTAGGAAGCTAAGCTGCCAAAGTCAAAATAAAAGTCGAACTGTTGAGTCATGGTTGGCTCCGTTAATTGATTCTTCTAAAACTTTTCCATGTAAGGGCGCATGTCCAATTCATGCGTCCATGCATCGCGAGGTTGTTGATGCAACATCCAATACGCATCAGCAATGTGATCGGGATTCAAAATACCATCTTGGTCCTTCAGTGCGTACCTTTCAGGGAACATGGTTCGAATGAACTCTGTGTCGATGGCGCCATCAATGATGGTGTGGGCCACATGCACGCCCATGGGGCCCAACTCGCGCGCCATGCACTGTGCCAAAGATCGAAGCGCCATCTTGCCACCCGAGAATCCAGCGAAATGAGAGCTGCCGCGCAATGAAGCTGTTGCGCCGGTAAAGATGATGGTGCCCTTGTGCGATGTACCCTTTGCACCCTCGGCATTGGAACGCAACACCATGCGCTTAGCCACTTCACGGCCCACCAAGAAACCAGCCAAGCAGCACATTTCCCACATCTTGGTGTAGCGGCGCGAGGTTTCGGTCAAGATGCTCATGGGCGAATTGGCACCAATGTTGAAGACCAAAACTTCAATGTGACCCAGGGTCGACTCGATGTGCTCGATCAAGGCAACAACTTCTTCCTCTTGCCTGGCATCGGAAGCAAAACCATGCGCAATGCCCCCCGCCTCTTGAATTTGCGCAATCAAGGGTTGAAGCTTGTCCAAACTTCGGCGCGTGGCACAAACGGTGTAACCCTGACGTGCAAAGCGTTTGGCCACTGCGCCGCCTGTTGCATCTCCCGCCCCAATGACCAGGCACACTTTTTGGGTTGTCATAGCGTATCCCTTTATGAGCTATTGAACTTTTCTCGCAACCGAGACCATTTCTTACCATCCACCATCGGTGGCTGGTCATTCTAGAGGGGGTCAAAGCACGTCAGCAGTTGCCTAGGCGACTGCGGCGCTTTACTGATTAGATATTTTCGAATGAAGGGCGCTGCTAACCAAGGATGTGTTTCACCACTCCAAATGGCATGGGGCACCATGCGGGGTTGCCCTTTGTCTGTGTCCATGAGCACCACCGCAGGCAAGAGTTCTTTGAATTCCACTTCAGCCAAATACCAATCTTGTAGGGTCAATAGCTTGATGATGTGAGCGGACTCCGAGCTAGGTGGGCTGTATTCTTGAATCAGTTTTTGAACGGCCAAATACGAATCAGACTTTGCTTCAAGCTGCTTCACTTGCGAACAGTTTCGTGTGAGTTTGACCCATTTTTCCTGAGCCATCCCTATGGCATCTATCTCTCGCCCATCGACGTTGAGAATCCAGCCATTTTCCTTTTGACTGAAAGAAAAGTGATTGAGCATTACACCCACGATCACGATCAACAACACATACATGGATGTTTTTCTGGGCATCGAATAGCTTCAATCCATTTAAAAATCAAACCCAAACTGCTGGGTGTTGTTTGCCTTGCGGCCTGCCAAAGGTTTCTGTTTTTAAGTCCGCGAACCACACCAGGTTGTAGCGCATTGAATCAATTTCAGAACGAGGGATGGGTATTTTCGTATTTGGGCAAATACCTTACTTCGGGCTGTGGCTTCCCACATTTCTGATAATGATGGGTCACACACTCAACCCGATATGTCGCTCAGCTCTACCCTTGCCAATGTTCAAGGCCAGTCCCAAGGCGCAGACTGGTGCTGGCATTTGAAACGCAATGTTTCAATGGGGCCTTCACAGTTTGCCCGGTTGTTGGCTGGTTTGAGCCTGATCACCTTGTTCATTGGTTCCGCCTTTTATTGGGTGGGCGCTTCTTTCATCTTGCCCTTCTCCATCATTGAAGTGGCGGCTCTGCTCATCGCCTTTTTCTATCACGCCATCCATGCCAATGACTACGAAAAATTGGTTTTGTCAGAGGGCACCATTTACATTGAAAGCAAGATTGGTTTTAAAACCACCCAAGTTGAATTGGTGCGGTCTTTAACGCGTGTTGACAAAGATTTGCACAAGAACGCCCTGATTCAGTTGCGGCAAGGTCAGCAAGAAAGATTTTTTGGTCGATTTGTTCACGCCAATTTAAGGCCCTTGTTGGCTCAAAAAATTTCAGACCGCATGCTGGCACCCTTCAATTTCTGAGCACCATGACACTTCAAAAACTCACGGTTGAAGCTGCTTTGCAGCAAATGGCAACGCTACCTCAGTGGCGCAATGTTTACAAAAAGGTTGGCATCACTTGGACCACGCACGATGTGAAAGGTTTGAGTACGCAAGACATCTTGCTAGCCGGGCACTGTGATCAGGTCTTTGAGGCCATCAAGTCAAAGCCTTAAATCGCTTGCACGCGTCCCCGCGCCACATGGAGTTTTTTAAGGCTGTCCATCAAGCGGTGATGTCTGTCTAATCCTTCCAGTTTCATGCTGGTGGGTGTCAGGCCATGGAAACGCACATTGCCGTTCACTGAACCCAAGACGGCATCCATGCGCGCATCGCCAAACATGCGGCGAAAGTTGTGTTCATAGTTGGCCATTTCAAGGTCTGGGTCCAAAGACACTTCCAGCGCCACATTCAGGGCTTGGTAAAACAGCTTGCGCTCAACGGTGTTGTCGTTGTATTGCAAGAAAGCACCCACCAACTCCTGCGCAGCATCCAGTTGTTTCAAGGCCAAGTTGATCAGCAGCTTTAACTCCAGCACCGTCAGCTGACCCCATTCAGTGTTTTCATCAAACTCAATGCCAATGAGCGTGGCAATGTCGGCGTATTCGTCCAGCTCGTTGTTTTCCAAACGATCTAGCAGCGCGGCCAATTGCTTGTTGTTTAAGCGATGCAAGTTCAGAATGTCTTCGCGGAACAACAAGGCTTTGTTGGTGTTGTCCCAAATCAAATCCTCGATGGGATAGATTTCAGAATACCCTGGCACCAAAATTCGGCACGCCATCGAGCCCAGTTGATCATGCACGGTGGTGTAAACCTCTTTGCCCATGCTTTGCAAGATGCCAAACAAGCTGGCAGCTTCGTCGGCATTGGCTGTGGCGCCTTGGCCTGCAAAGTTCCAATCGACAAACGCGTAATCGGGGGTAGCGCTGAAGAAGCGCCAAGACACAATGCCGCTCGAATCGATGAAGTGCTCTACAAAGTTGTAGGGCTCGGTCACAGCATTGCTCTCAAAGGTGGGCGGTGGCAAATCGTTCAAGCCTTCAAAGCTGCGGCCTTGTAACAGCTCCGTCAGACTTCGCTCTAGCGCCACTTCCATGCTGGGATGTGCGCCAAAGGAGGCAAAAACACCGCCTGTGCGAGGGTTCATCAAAGTAACGCACATCACGGGATACACACCGCCCAGTGAGGCGTCTTTCACCAACACGGGAAAGCCTTGCGCTTCGAGCCCTTGAATGCCCGCCATGATGCTCGGGTATTTGGCCAGCACTTCTGGCGGCACATCGGGCAAGCAAATTTCGCCTTCCAGAATTTCTTTCTTCACCGCGCGTTCAAAAATTTCGGACAAGCACTGCACTTGCGCTTCGGCCAAAGTGTTGCCTGCGCTCATGCCGTTGCTGACAAACAGGTTCTCGACCAAGTTGGATGGGAAGTACACCACTTGCTGGTCTGATTGCCTAACGAAAGGCAGCGAACAAATACCGCGCGCCACATTGCCTGAATTGGTGTCGATCAAGTGCGAGCCTTTGAGCTCGCCATCGGGGTTGTAAATGCTGAGACAGTACGGGTCCAGAATTTCTTTGGGCAGCGCATCCTTCTTACCGGGTTTGAACCATTTCTCGTTCGGGTAATGCACAAACTCTGCATTGGCCAATTCTTCGCCCCAAAAAGCACCCGCGTAAAAATGGTTGTTGTTCAGACGCTCGATGTATTCACCCAAGGCAGAAGCCAATGCGCTTTCTTTGGTGGCGCCTTTGCCATTGGTAAAGCACATGGGGGAATGCGCATCGCGAATGTGCAACGACCACACATTGGGAATGATGTTGCGCCACGAGGCAATTTCAATCTTGATGCCGAGGTCGGCCAAGACGCCCGACATGTTGGCAATGGTTTGCTCCAAGGGCAGGTCTTTGCCCAAAATGAACGTGCTGCTTTGGGCATCGGGCTTGAGGCTGAGCAAGGCTTGTGCATCTGCGTCAAGGTTGGCCACTTCCTCAATGACAAATTCAGGGCCTTCTTGCACCACTTTTTTGACGGTGCAGCGCTCAATGGAATTCAGGATACCGCGTCGGTCGACTTCCGAAATGTCAGGTGGCAACTGCACCTGAATTTTGAAGATTTGCTTGTAGCGGTTTTCGGGATCAACAATGTTGTTTTGCGATAGCCGAATGTGCTCTGTGGAAATATTGCGGGTGTCGCAATACAGCTTCACAAAGTAGGCGGCGCACAAAGCAGAGGAAGCCAGAAAGTAGTCGAACGGGCCTGGTGCTGAGCCATCACCCTTGTAGCGAATGGGCTGGTCGGCGATGACCGTGAAGTCATCAAACTTGGCTTCCAAGCGAAGTTTGTCGAGAAAATTGACCTTGATTTCCATGGCGAGAGAGGCGTTGGCAGCATTTGCGCTTGTCTGTAAATATGAAGAACAAGAGCGAACTTTCGCCTCCACGCGGACCTTGAGTATAGGCAAAGGGGCCCTGAGAAAGGGTGTAAAAGTCCATTTAATAAGTATGCTTACTATCTTGACAGAAATTAATAAGTACAGTTATTATTTCCGCTGTGGCCTCAAATGGCCGGATGAATTGGCAATTTAGGAGAACAAGAATGCAGTTTTACAAAGATGGTTTCAGAGGCGGCAGCCCCGATATCAAGCAAGCAGCCCCCAACCGCCGTAACCGCGGCACCAACGAGCCCATGCCGGAAAAAGTGGATGTGCTGATTTCTGGCACCGGCCCTGCAGGCCTCTGCTTGGCCGCCCAACTAGCCCAGTTCCCTGAAATTGACACCATGATTGTGGAGCGCATGCCCGCCAACATCATCAAGGGCAAAGCCGACGGCATCAACACGCGCACCATGGAAATGTTCCAAGCCTTTGGCTTTGCCGACAAGGTCAAGCGCGAAACTTATTGGGTCAATCAGACGGCTTTCTGGATGCCCGACCCTGCCAACCCTGCGCACATCAAGCGCGTAGGGCGCGTGCAAGACGTGGCCGATGACAGCTCTGAGATGCCCCACATTTTGATCAACCAAGCGCGTTTGCACGAGTTGTTTTTGGAAGTGATGCAAAACTCACCCTCTCGCTTGGCGCCCGACTATGGCTGGGAAGTTTTAAGCTTGACCGTCGACCCCACCACTGAAGACCACCCCGTCACGGTTGTACTGAAAGATTCGACCGGCCTGAATTGGGGCGCCACCAAAACAGTCCGCGCCAACTATGTGGTGGGCTGCGACGGCGCACACTCTTCTGTGCGCAAAGCCATTGGCGGTGTGTTGCATGGCGATGCGGCGCACCAAGCTTGGGGCGTGATGGACATTTTGGCCAACACCGATTTTCCGGATGTGCGCCAAAAGTGTTTGATCTCTTCTGCCAACGAAGGCAATATTTTGGTCCTGCCACGCGAGGGCGGCTATATTTTTCGCATGTATGTGGAGCTGGACAAACTGCGCCCTGACGAAAAAGCGGCGCAGAAAAAATTCACGCAAGACGACATGATTGCTGCGGCCAATCGCATCATCAAGCCTTACTCACTGGACGTGAAAGAAGTGGTGTGGTGGTCAATTTATGACATTGGCCACAGCCTGACCGATAAATTTGACGATGTTGGCGATGACACTGGCCGCAACCCCCACGTTTTTGTGGCGGGTGACGCATGCCACACCCACTCCCCCAAAGCAGGTCAAGGCATGAACGTGTCGATGCAAGACACGTTCAACCTGGGATGGAAACTGATTCATGTGTTGCAGGGCCGTGCGAATCCAAGTTTGTTGCGCAGCTACTCCTACGAACGCATGACCGAGGCCAAGCGCTTGGTCGATACCGATCACAAATGGTCGCGCGTGATGTCGGCGCCCACCACACAAGCCGAACGTGATGGCACGGAAGAGCCACGCATCATTCGCCAGTTCAAGGACAACTTGGAATTCACAGGCGGCACAGCGGTGAAGTACGACAAGTCATATCTGTTTGCCGACAGCCCGCACCAAGCGCTGGCCACCGGCGAGGAAATTGGCCGTCGCTTTCACTCAGCACCTGTGGTGCGCGTGTCCGATGCCAAGCAAATGCAATTGGGCCACGTGGCGGAAGCCGATGCACGTTGGCGCATTTACGCGTTTGCAGGCAAGGCAGACACATCCACTGCAGGTTCGGCCATTCACAAATTGTCAGATTGGCTAGAAACCAATCCCAACTCGCCTGTTGTGAAGCACACCCGCAAAGGGGAAGACATTGACGCTGTGATTGATTTCCGCGCAGTGTTTCAACAAACCTTTGACCAAATGGCTTACGAAAAGATGCCCTCTTTGCTGAAGCCCAAGACAGGCAAGCTGGGATTGCAGGACTACGAAAAAGTCTTCTGCGTGGACCACAAAGGCTTGGGCGACATCTTTGACATGCGGGGCATCAACCGTGAAAAAGGCTGCATGATTGTGGTGCGGCCTGACCAATATGTGGCCAACATCTTGCCCTTAGATGGCTATGAAGCGCTGGCCACTTATTTCGCGGAGATCCTGAAATAAACCAACTGTGTTTTTCACTCAGGCAGCACACCAATCTCTTTGGTGATGGCTTGCCAACGCGAAGCCTCTGACCTTAAAAAAGCACCAACAGCCTCAACGTTCATGCTGCTGTCGACCAAAGGGCCAATGGCAGCGATGCGTTCTGCAACTTCTTTGTCGGCCAACAAGGCATTGATATCGCGGTTGGAGCGTTCGATGGCAGTTGCAGGTGTTCCTGTGGGCGCAACCACGGCAAACCAACCCACCATGTCAAAGCCTGGCAATTTTTCTGACAATGCAGGCACGTTGTCCCAACCGGGTACGCGTTTGGCAGAGGTGGTGGCCAAGACCCGCAATTTACCTTGACGCACCAAAGGTGCGGTGCTGGCCAAGTCTGCCACCATCGCATCGACATGCCCCCCCATCAAGTCGGTTGTGCCTTGACCGACATTGGCGTATGCCACCAAGTTGGCACCCGCACCTGCACGCGCGTTGAACAAACGCGCAATCATGCCGCTGAAAGTCCGCGGCCCTTCATTGCCAAGGCTGAGCTTGCCACCTGAAGCTTTGGATTTGTTGATCAAATCGTCAATGCTGACAATGCTTGAATCACCCTTCACCAACAAAGCAAACGGACTGCGCGCAATGAACGCGACAGGCACAAAATCTTTGTTGGTGTCGTAGGGTAAATTTTTAAAGAGCAGTGGATTCGTAATGAGGGCTGCTGTGGTGGCAAAGTAAAACGTACCGCCATCAGGTGCTGATCTAGCGGCTGCCAAAGCCCCAATGGTATTTTGCCCACCTGGTTTGTTGTCAATCACCACCGCTTGGCCCCACAACTTGGCTAAGCGGTCTGACAAGATGCGCGCCACATTATCGGGGCCAGAGCCTGGAGGTTGAGACAGCGTCCATTTAATGGGTTTGTCGGGCCAACTTTGGGCCATTGCGCTCTTCAGCCACGAGCCCATTGTGAATAGCAAAGTTGCTTGAGTGAAATGCCTTCTTTTCATTTGCTTGTCTCCCTTTGAATTCAATTGAGTTGTGCTCGCCAAACTGCAAACAGTTGCTGCGCTTCTGACACATGGGTTGCACTTGCAAAAACATAGTGGTCCGGTCGAACCAAGGCCGCATGAACCCCATGCCTTTGCATCCACAGCGCGACCACCCCCTCGGCTTCTTCATCGACCGACAAATCTAGGGTGCTGACCCCTGGTGGCACATCTGTTTGCACAGTGCCATCGGTGACCCAAAGCCAAGGGCACCCATGCACATGGTCCATCAACTGTCCCTGTTGTAATCGGGGTTGTGGAAACAAGGTACCGGCACCAGGACTGGAAAAAATCAAACCTGTGGTCAATGCAGGCAAGATATCTTGCCTAGGCGTATCTTTCACGATGCCACCACAATCGGTCAAGAGTTTGTGATCACGAGCCAGCGCTTTTTCAACATCCCGTTCGCAAATCAGCGCACCCACACCTTTGATGCGAGAGGTCAGTTCATGCACATGGGCTTTGCGCTCATCGCCGTAACTGTCAAGCAGTCTCTCTGCCGCCTGACCCTTCACTTTGCCTTGTAGAACAGAAGTCAGTTTCCAAGCTAAGTTGGCCACATCGCGAATGCCTTGGCACATGCCTTGACCTAAAAATGGCGGTTGCATGTGCGCAGCATCACCCGCCAAAAAAACGCGACCTTCGCGCCAGCGCTCTGCAACCAAAGCATGAAATCGATAACTGCTCTGGCGCCAGAGCGTGCCATCTTCGGGCGTTATCCAGCGCTTTAGAAAATTCCAAGTGGCCTCGGGGGTCGCAGCTTGCACAGGATCTTCATCGGACTTCAGACTGATTTCCCAGCGCCGGTGATTTTGAGGGCCAATGACCAAAGTGCAAGGACGGTCGGGCTCACAATATTGCACGCTGGTTGGAGGTAACTTGGCCAGACCTTTTTCATTCACCAGCACGTCAACAACCAACCAGGGCTCATCAAAATCTAAATCATCTAAGCCGATGTTCAGCTCACTTCGAACAGCACTGGCACCCCCATCACAGGCTACGACATACTGCGCACGCACTTCTTGTCCGTCTTCATAGTGAAGGGTCACGCCTGTCTCATCTTGTTCAAATTGCGTCATGGCCAAACCCAAGGCCACGTTCACATTTGCCAAGCTTGCCAAATGCTCGCGCAGTACGCGTTCGACCGAAGGCTGTGAAAACACAACTGACGGTGTGTAGCCTTGCGGAAACGGAGGTTTCACCATGGTCATTCGGCGAATCAATTGGCCATCCACACCAAAAAATTCTGAATTGGTAAACGGCTCAGTAAAGGGCAGTATTTGATCGATCACGCCCATTTGTTGAAAGACGCGCAAAATTTCATGGTCAAGTGAAATAGCGCGTGGAATTTCATAAATACCAGGCAAACGATCACAAATGTGAACCTGGACACCCGCTTGTCCAAGCAGTGTGGCCAACACAACACCCGCAGGACCGCAGCCCACAATGGCGACATCAACTTGAGTCACAGCTTGGGCACGCATCTTATTCAGGCTGAATGCCCGCCATGGCGATGGCTTTCTTGTTGGTGGCAATGTCTTTTTCTAAGAAACGTCTAAATTCGAGAGCAGTTGAAGCAGACGGCACAGCACCATTCGATTCAAATGCTTGAACCACTTCACGCGCCTGCAGGGCTTTTTGAACCGCTTCTGCCAATGCCGTTGAAATCACCGAAGGTAAGCCCTTGGGTGCCAGCAAACCTATCCAGCCTGCAAACTCAAAGCCTGGCACGGTGCTGGCCAGGGAAGGCGCGTCGCCAATGGCGGGGGCCCCCACTGGCATGCTGTGCCCCAGCAAGCGCAGGCGATCACCCGCCACCAAGGACATGGCTGCTGGTGCGGGTGTGAGCACCCAATCGGTTTCACCGGAAACAACTGAAGCCACACCCTGACTGCCGCCTTTGTAGGGCACATGCAAGGATGTGAATCCAGCAGCGGACTGAAATGCCAGGCCTGCCAAATGGCTGGCAGAGCCCACGCCTGCAGAGGCCATGTTGCTTTTATCGCCTTTGCTTTTTGCATAAGCAATCAGGTCTCTGGTGGTCTTCACCGGCAACGCAGGATTGCAAACTAAGACGTTGGGCAACAGAGCCACCAAGCTGATCAGTTCAAAGTCGGCCAAGGGGTCGTAACGCGCAGCTTTTTGAAGCAAAGGGGCTGTGGAAATAGCAGTAGTGGAGCCAATCAACAATGTGTAGCCATCAGGTGATGCAACACGCGCTGCTTCAGCACCCAATGCGCCAGCAGCACCTGCCTTGTTGTCAGCCACCCCAGCTTGCTGAAGCGACTTGGCCATTTCGTTCATGAGCAAACGGCCAATGGTGTCGACCGAACTGCCAGGTGCATTGGGGATGATGAACTTCACGGGTCTTTGCGGCCAATTGCCAGCTGCTCGCAATGGAAAAGTAGCTGCTTGCACCATGGCGACATCCAACAATGTCAATCCTGCAGCCATCAGTGTTCTTCGAGACAAAGACATCATGAATCTCCTTTGGATGAATTCGAAATTGTTCAATCGAGGTGGGGCATGAAAAATACACGGCGTTGCGCTTGCTTTAAATGATCGGTTGGCATTTGACCAATGCCCCATTGATCGATTCGTCCGGGTGGCCATGTCCAATCTTCGGGTTGGCCTGCGCGGTAAGTCTCGTCAATTTGTTCAACTTCAGCGGTGTATTCAATGACGATGCCAAAAGGGTCTACAAAATAATTGAAGGCGTTATGGCCAGGGCCATGTCGACCCGGCCCCCACTGCGGCGGAAGTCCTTTGTCCTTCAAACGACCGCCGCCTCGCATCACAGCATCTAGCGACGGCATGAGGAAGGCCACATGGTTGAGTGCATCGTTGTCGGTATCACCTAATGCAATCGAATGGTGATCGTTGTCGCAATTCATAAAAGCCATGATGCGCGTCCGATCGGCCAACACAAAACCAAGCGCCTTCTCAAAAAATTCACGTGTTTTTTCGACCGCGTGGCTGTTGAGAACGGCATGCGCCAAACGAATTGGCTGATCTTGCGGCGTGGGCGCATCGTTTGCACGCTGCGCATCACCGTGCACTACTTCGATTCTTCGGCCATCTGGGTCGCGAATGACGAGCACATTGCCGCCAGCAGGGTCTAAAGCCGCACCTGTTCGCTCAACCACCCCCCCTGCAGCTTGGGCCGCTTGTGCGATTTCTTCTAAGGCCTTGGCACTGCGCGCGCGCAGTGTCACCAAGCGCAGTTGTGGGGTACCCGCTGCCTCATGCAACGCTAACAAGTGATGGTCGTGACCACTGCCTCGAAAGTAGGCAACGCCTTGACTTTTGTCAGCCAAAACCAAACCCCAGGTTTGCGTGTAAAAAATTTCAGCCGCTGCAAGATCAGGCACTGTGAGTGCGACGCTTCGCAGCGCAGAGATCCATGGTGATTTCATCAATTGTCCTTTTGCAGGTAGAGCGTTCAGGTTTGCTTGAGACCTGCGTTTTCACCCAAAAATCGAAGTGCATTGCCATAGCTCAAGGCATCTTGTGATGGCGTATCGAGACCCGCCTCCATCAAGCGCCCGACGGGTCGAGGTTCGTGGAAATTGAAGGGATAGTCGGTACCCAGCATCAATTGTTCAACACCAAAAGTTTGAATCAAATGACGCAATGTAGGGGCGTCATAGACCAGGGCGTCAAAATAGAGTTTGCGCGCTGTTTCAGCCGGTGACTCTTTCAACTTGTCGGCAAGCGCTGGAAATGTTTTCCAGCCTTGCGTTAACCGTGGCAACAAGGAAGCCAAGGTGCCACCGCCGTGGCTAAACGCAATTCTGAGTTGAGGGTGCCTGTGCATCAGGCCACCTGTAATGACGGATGCCGCGGCCAATCCAACATCAGTGGGATAACCCAACACTTGCTCCAATGCGGGCGGGCCGATCAATCGCTCCATGCCAGCAGGCTTTAAAGCATGGACAAAGACGGGAATGTCCATGGCAACACAAGCTTCGTAGAACGCATCAAATTTAGCGTCACCAATAGGGGTGCCGTTGATGTTGCTGCCAATTTCAACGCCAACCAATCCTAACTTTTCATGCGCATATTGCAACTCTTCAACGGCTGCCTGCACATCTTGCAACGGCACTGCTGCTAAACCTAGCAAGATGCCGCCCGACTCTGCACAAAGGGCCGCTGTTTGCTCATTCAGAAACCGAATCAGGGGTTTTGCATCTGACAAACCGAGCCAATAGGACAACAACTCTGGCATTGGCGAAACGACTTGATGCGACAGCCCCATTTCAGGAAGATCTGCCAATCGGCGTTGCGCTGACCAGCATTGCTCTGAGACGGTTCTGTAATGCTTGCCATTGAACATCACTTGTCGATGGCACATGCCTTTGGCATCCGCCGAAGCTTCCATGTAGGGCCAAGGGGAAGGCATTGTTGATCCCAAATAGCGCGGGAAGTTCTCTGGCACCAAGTGCGCATGAATGTCGACCCCGCAACCGCAGCGCATGGTTTGTGTTTGATTCATCATTGCGCCTACAGGTGGTGTAAGCCTGCAGCGGCAATACCTGCGATCACAATTTCTTCATCTTCATCGCCCGTGCCGCCAGAAGCGCCCACAGCGCCCACGATGGCGCCTTGTGAGTCGACAATTAACACAGCGCCGGTTTGAGGAATAAAGGGATGCTGCGCATTGCTGGCAATGGTGCTGAAAAAAGCGGGCAAATCTTTGGCCCTGACTGCCAAAGCTCGACTGTTGCTGCCCATGCCTATGGCTGCACCTGCTTTGCCATGAGCGATGTCCAAACGCAAAGCGCTGGCACCATCTTCTCGGGCGAAGGCAATGGCCTGTGCTGCGGTGTCCACCACAACCACACCCATGGGTTTGTAGCCCTTCTGTCGTGCCACCGCTAGGGCGCCGGCGATCAGCGTCTGCGCTTGTGCCAAGCTGATTGAACTCATCTGATACTCCAATACAAGGATGGAAACTTCATCCAAAATTTGATTGAAGGCCATTTAGGCCAATGCAATTTGAAACATTGTGAGGCCAAGTTCGGCAAAAAACATTAGCCAATACCCGATAGACTTGGTCACTCATGCCTCTAAAAAGCCCAATCGTGACCTCAACTCTGGTGGAAGCCTTACCAACTGTGAGTTTTTGGCAAGCCCTGAAGTTTTGGTTCAAGCTGGGCTTCATCAGCTTTGGCGGGCCTGCAGGTCAAATTGCCATCATGCATGAAGAGCTGGTGGTGCGCAGGCGCTGGCTTTCAGAAAAACGTTTTTTGCACGCGCTCAATTACTGCATGGTCCTGCCCGGCCCCGAAGCACAACAGCTTGCCACCTACATCGGCTGGTTGATGCACAAGACACGCGGTGGCATCGCTGCCGGTGCATTGTTTGTTTTGCCTTCGCTGTTCATGCTGATCGGCTTGTCTTGGCTCTACATTGCGTTTGGCCACGTCACGTGGGTGGCAGGTTTGTTCTACGGTATCAAGCCTGCCGTGACAGCCATCGTGGTTCAAGCAGCACACCGCATCGGTTCGCGGGCTTTGAAAAACAATGTGTTAATTGCCATTGCAGCAGCCAGCTTTGTGGCCATCTTTGCATTGAATGTGCCCTTCCCGATCATCGTGTTGGCTGCAGCAGTGCTTGGCTTTGTAGGCGGTCGTTGGTGGCCAGAATTTTTCAAAACGGGCGGTGGGCATGCTGGCACGCAGGAATCACAAGGTCCTGCGCTGATTGACGACCACACTCCCACACCTTCACATGCCATGTTCACATGGAAACGCCTTCTCCAAGTGTTGCTGGCTGGGGCTGTGCTGTGGACATTGCCCATGGCTTTTCTGGTGATGCAACACGGCTGGGATCACACCTTGACGCAGATGAGTTGGTTCTTCACCAAAGCCGCGCTTCTAACGTTTGGCGGTGCTTATGCGGTACTTCCCTACGTTTACCAAGGCGCAGTTGAACAATTTGGCTGGGTCACTGCAACGCAGATGATAGATGGCTTGGCCTTAGGTGAAACCACACCCGGTCCACTCATCATGGTGGTGGCCTATGTAGGATTTATCGGTGGCTATGTCAAAGCTGTATTAGGACCCGACAATTTGTTTTTGGCAGGTGCCCTGGCCGCAACGCTGGTGACATGGTTCACGTTCTTACCCTCCTTCATTTTCATTTTGGCGGGTGGCCCTTTTGTAGAGAGCACTCACAATGATTTGAAATTCACAGCACCACTGACGGCTATCACAGCCGCAGTGGTGGGTGTGATCTTGAATTTGGCCGTGTTCTTTGGCTATCACACGTTGTGGCCGCAAGGATTTGATGGATCACTGGACATTGCTTCTGCGCTCATTGCAATGGGTGCCGCCATTGCGCTTTTTAAATACAAACGCAATGTGATGCATGTCATTGGGCTTTGCGGGCTCATCGGTATTGGCGCTCAATATTGGCTTTCATAAACGCCTTGGATATACAAAAAAATTTATTTGATGCTTAATTTGAAATTCCTGATAATGCAAAGGAAAAGCCATGAGCAATTTACGCCTTAAAACCACTCAAAATTTTATTCAAAAAACATTGAATCCAACAAAAACAAACACTTTGTCTGAATTCATAATCAATTCGCCACTTTCGCAAAATCAAGATATCAATCTCGAAAGAGACATTAGTTTCACTCGTAAGATTTCAATTAAGTCCACCAAATCTAAATAATGACCAAAGAATTTGACATCGTGGTGCACGGCGCCACTGGCTTCACGGGCCGCCTCATTGCCGAATATTTGTTAACTCGCACTGACACAGGTCTCAAATGGGCCATGGGTGGACGTAGCTTGGACAAACTCCAAGCCGTGCGCGACGAAATTGGCGCACCTGCTTCCACGCCTTTGGTGGTGATTGAAAGCAGCGATGAAGCGTCTTTGAAATCGCTGATGTCTCGCACGCGTTTGGTCATCTCTGCCGTAGGCCCCTACCAGCTCTATGGCAACGAATTGGTCAAAGCCTGCGCCGAATCCGGTGTGGACTATGTCGACTTGTGCGGCGAGCCCGCATGGATGCGCCACATGATTGACCAGCACCAAGCAGCTGCCGAAAAAA
>CANGCI010000034.1 GCA_947451995.1 Comamonadaceae bacterium
TGCGTCCAAGTTCCTCGACACTCTTTCATCTGACCAACGATGCTGCCAACAGGCATGCAGTAGTCATAGGCTCCGGTTTGTCAGGTGCCGCCGTGGCACACAGTTTGGCCAGCCGAGGTTGGACTGTGGAGGTCTTGGACCAAGGCGAGAAATTGGGTGCAGGCGCTTCAGGCTTGCCTGCAGGCATCTTTGCCACGCACGTATCGCCCGACAACAACGTTCTGTCTCGAATTACGCGCGATGGCGTGCGCGCCACAGTGCAGCGCGCAAAACAATTGCGATTGGAAGGGACACAATGGAAAGTGTCTCAACTGCTTGAACACCGATATGCTGGCAAGCGCCAATTGCCCAGTGGCGCTTTGTGGCCCGAAGCGGGACACGAATGGAGCACCAATGCGCAAACACCCCAAAAATTAGCAGGCGGATTGCAAGAAAATTCTGACGCGTTGTGGCACGCCATGGCGGGTTGGATTCAAACACCCGCGTTTGTCAAAGCGCAACTGTCCCATCCCAATATCAGCTGGCGAGGTCGCTGCAATGTGGCCCAACTTCAACGCATCGATTCAGAATGGCATGCGCTCGATGCACATGGCCAATGCTTGGCCACCTCCAAGCACATGGTGTTGGCCAATGCACATCAGTGCCAAGCTTTGCTGGACACAGTGCATTGCACTGAACACGAAAAGATCAACCAGCGCCCTCACCTGCCAGCCACTGCCTTAAGAGGCCAAGTCACTTTGGGCAGCATGGCCATGCTGCCGGCAACACTCCGGGAGAAACTGCCCTCATTTCCGGTCAACGGTCATGGAAGTTTCATTGGCCAACTCAAAACTTTGCAAAGCCTAGACACAGATGCAGAAGACTATTGGATTGTGGGCTCTAGTTTTCAACGCAATGATTTTGACGTCACGCCTCGACATGAAGATGTGGTCAGTAACATACAACAATGGGCAGAACTGATGCCAGCCTTGTCAGATGAAATCCAACAAGGCATTGAGCTTTCTAAAACCCGATCATGGGCCGGCATACGATCTGCCCTACCAGATCGCGTCCCAGCCGTTGGAGAATTTGAGCACCCTGACTTTAAGGGCTTGCAAGTCTGTACCGGCATGGGTGCCCGTGGCATCAGCTGGTCTGTTCTGTGCGGAGAACTGTTGGCCGCGCACTTGAATCACGAGCCCTTGCCCATGGCAGCTTCCCTGGCGAAGCTGATGGCCGCTTCGCGATTCGGATAATTACTGCTGCGCAGCCGCAGGTCGGCGTGACTTCACGTAAGCATCTGTGGGTTGGTAGTTTTTACCATCGGCATATCGCCATTGCGTCATGCTGCCCTGATTTCCGCGAAGTTCCAACTTGCCCACAAAAGCACCCATGGTGGACTGTTGGTCAATGGCGCGAAATTCTGCAGGGCCAAAAGGTGTGCTGAATTTCAAACCCCGCATGGCCAGCACCAGCTTTTCATTGTCTGTGCTGCCTGCCTTTTTAATGGCAGCAAAGATGGCTTGCATGGTGGCATAACCCACCACAGAACCTACCTTAGGGTTCTCTTTGAATTTGCGGTAGTAGTTGGCTGCGAATGCAGCGTGTTCTTTGGCGTCAATCTGGTCCCATGGATAGCCCGTCACAATCCAACCCTTGGGCGTTTCGTCCTTCAAGACTTCCAAATACTCGGGTTCACCTGACAGCAAGGACACCACGGGCACTTTTGGAAAAATTCCGCGCTGATTGCCTTCGCGGACCAGCTTGGCGAGGTCGGCACCAAAAGTCACATTGAAAATAGCATCAGGCTTGCTTTGCATCAGTGCGCTCAAGCTGCTTCCCGCATCAATCTTCCCAAGCACAGGCCACTGCTCACCCACGAATTCCACATCAGGCCGCTTGGCTTTCAAGAGCTCTTTGAAACTGGCAACTGCACTTTGGCCGTATTCATAATTGGGTGCCAACGTCGCCCAACGTTTGGCGGGCAATTTTGCTGCTTCTTCCACCAACATGGCCGACTGCATGTAAGTGCTGGGGCGTAAACGGAAGGTGTATCGATTGCCTTTGTCCCAGACCAAGGCATCTGTCAAAGGTTCACTGGCCACAAACAAACGTTTGTTTTTGGCAGCATGGTCAGCCAAAGCCAAACCTACATTGGACAAAAAGCCACCAGCCAATACATCGACTTTTTCTTGACTGGTCAATTCAATCGCATGACGCAAGGCGTCTTCTGGCTTGCCAGCGTCATCGCGTGCAATCACCTCAACCTTGCGACCTAACAAGCCACCGGCGGCATTGATTTCTTCGACAGCCAGCTGCCAGCCCTGTTTGTAGGGTTGGGTGAATTGAGGCATTGCGGAATAACTGTTGATTTCGCCAATGCGAATGGGGGTCTGCGCGCCAGCTGACATCGCAGCCCAAACATAAACCAAGCCAACACCCACCTGAGCCCAAGACTTCATGCCTATCTCCTGAAAAAAGTAACTGTATCAGCAAGCTAAAAACCAGTCACTTTGGAGACAATTTAGTCCTTACAGTCAAACTCTTATGATCAATAAGCATATATGTAAAACGAATAAATAGTTTGTTTAGTCATAAAGAGCCATTAAAGTCCTCAACTTAATCGGCAATGTCCGTCCTCCCCCCCTTACCTCAGATGTACCAATACAAAGAATTTGACCGCCAGTTTGTGAAACTTCGCGCGGCACAGCACCGAGATCAACTTGAGCGTTGGCAAAAAGGCCAATTGGCCGATGAAGAATTTCGTCCCCTCCGTCTTCAAAACGGTTGGTACGTGCAGCGCTACGCCCCCATGCTTCGCGTGGCGGTGCCTTACGGCGAAATCTCCAGCCAACAACTGAGCGTTTTGGCCCAAATTGCCAAAGATTACGACCAACCCGATGCTGAACTGTTTGCCAAAGCCCAAGCGCAACAGGATTTATTGCCAGGCAAGTCGCCGCGCCTGATCAAAGGCTATGGTCACTTCACCACGCGCCAAAACGTCCAGTTCAATTGGATTCCCTTAGACAAATCAGCCGATGTGATGGACCTCTTGGCCACGGTCGACATGCATGGCATTCAAACCAGTGGCAATTGCATCCGCAACATCACCACCGATGAATTGGCAGGCGTTGCTGTCGATGAAGTGGTGGACCCACGACCCTACGCAGAAATTTTGCGTCAGTGGAGCACGCTGCATCCTGAGTTTGCCTTTCTGCCACGCAAATTCAAAATCGCCATCACTGGCGCTACGGAAGATCGCGCCGCCATTGGCTGGCACGATGTGGGTTTGCAGCTGGTAAAAAATGCTGCCGGTGAAATAGGCTTCAAAGTTTGGGTGGGCGGTGGCATGGGCAGAACGCCCATCATCGGCACCTTGGTTCGCGAGTTTCTGCCATGGCAACAGATCATGAACTACCTCGAAGCCGTTGTGCGCGTTTACAACCGCTGGGGTCGACGCGATAACTTGTACAAAGCGCGTATCAAAATTTTGGTGAAAGCCGAAGGCCAGCGCTACATCGATGAAGTTGAAGCAGAGTTCAACGACGTCGTTCACAAAGACGGCGGCCCACACACCATCACGCAAGCCGAGTTCGATCGCGTTGCAGCTTGCTTTGTCGAGCCGCCAGCTCCTGCCAGCAGCCATGCCGCTGCTAACAGCAATTCAGAAGATCCCGCGTTCCAACGTTGGGTCCATCAAAACGTGGTGGCGCACAAAAATCCATCACTTCGTGCAGTGACGCTTTCCTTTAAACGTTTGGGTTTGGCACCTGGTGATGCCACAGCTGAGCAACTTGAGGCGTCTGCACAATTGGTGGCCAAGTATTCGCGAGGTGAAGCACGCGTGACGCACTCACAAAATTTGGTGCTGCCTTGGGTGCCTGAAAACCAATTGTTTGACCTTTGGCAAGAAGCCAAATCCTTGGGCTTGGCCAGCCCCAACATTGGCTTGCTCAATGACATGATCGCTTGCCCAGGCGGCGACTATTGCGCCTTGGCCAATGCACGAGCCATCCCTGTTGCAGCAGCCATCTCAGAACGCTACCAAGACTTGGACGAGTTGGACGACTTGGGCCCTATCGACCTGCACATCAGCGGTTGTATCAATTCATGCGGTCACCACCACAGCGGCCACATTGGCATTTTGGGTGTGGATAAAGATGGCAAGGAATGGTATCAAGTGACCTTGGGTGGATCGGATGGCGCCAACCTGTCAGGCACAGCGGGTGCGGGCAAAGTGGTGGGCCCTTCTTTCTCTGCAGCCGAAGTGCCTGGAGTGATTGAAGCCGTCCTCAACAAATACCTCGAATTGCGTTTGCCATCGCAAGAAGCGAAGGGTCGTGCCGAGCATTTCATTGAAACCTTGCGCCGTGTAGGCCAAGATCCTTTCAAGCAAGTAGCCAATGCAGCGCGTCATCCTGAGCCCGTACTCGCCTGAATAACAGATTGAATCTCATGAAAATTTTGTCTTTCAACGATCACTCAACGGGTCTCGACAGCAGCACCATCAGCTTGGGCAATGATGTCGATCCGCGTACCGTATCTCTAGATGGCGTGAAACGCATCGATTTGAATTTCCCCAAATTCACGGATGGCCGAGCCTACAGCCAAGCCTTTTTGCTTCGCCGGCGACTGGGTTTTCAAGGTGAAATTCGCGCCACTGGCGATGTGCTCATTGACCAATTGGTAGCCATGGCCCGCACGGGTTTCGATGTTGCTGTTTTGCGCCAAGGTTTGGATGCGAGTGCAGCACAACGTCAATTCGATCGCTTTCCCGCGTTCTACCAAGGTTCCGCGGTCGAGACGCAGCCTTTGTTTGCAAAAGCAGCAGCATGACAGCATCCTCCATCAGCGCAGGCAACGCCGCCAAGGCACGCAACGCCATCGCCTTGAATGCCAAGGCCAGTGCCGACTTTAAAGAGAAGCTTGCAGAAACAATGGCATTGCTGAAGCAAGCTGTTTCTGAGTTCGCCCCGGTGACGCAAGCTTCCAGCTTGGGCGCAGAAGACGTGGTCATCACGCACCTGATCAATCAGAACGCACTGAGCATTCCTGTGTTTGTTTTGGATACAGGCGCACTGCACCGCGAAACATTGGCCTTGCTTGAACGGACACAAGCACACTCGGTTGCCCCCGTCAAAGTCTATCGTCCGTCCTCTGAAAAAGTCATTGCTTTCGTGAGAACCCATGGCCAAGATGCCATGTACGAAAGTTTAGAACTTCGCAAAGCCTGCTGCCAGGTGCGCAAGCTCGAACCATTGGCCGAGGCCCTGAAAGGACAGCGCGCATGGGTCACAGGTTTGCGCCGCGAGCAATCCAACAACCGCGCAGAGGTGCCGTTGATTGACCGTGCAGACGAATTGACCAAAGGTCAAATCAAACTCAATCCTTTGGCCAATTGGACGTGGGGTGATGTCTGGCATTACATCGACGTCCACCAAGTCGACTACAACCCCCTTCACGATCAATTTTTCCCCAGCATCGGCTGCGCACCCTGCACGCGCGCTATCAGCTTAGGCGAAGAATTTCGCGCAGGACGCTGGTGGTGGGAAGACGAAGCTGCCAAAGAGTGTGGCTTGCACGCCAAGAAATAACGCATTGAAGACGACCATGAACGCACGCACGCAACCCGAACTGCTCCATCACCTGAGCAATGCCCATCTTGACGCTTTGGAAGAAGAAACCATCTTCATCCTGCGCGAAGTGGCTGCAGCTTTTGAACGCCCCACCCTGCTGTTCTCTGGCGGCAAAGATTCATTGGTGATGCTCAAATGTGCCGAAAAAGCTTTTGTCGACAAACAAAAGGGCGGCCGCATTCCCTACCCCTTGCTCATGATTGACACGGGCCACAACTTCAAAGAAGTGACAGACTTCCGCGATTTTCGCGCCAATGAATTAGGCGCTGAACTGATTGTGCGCAGCGTAGAAGATTCTATGAAGCGTGGCACTGTGCGCTTGGCTCACCCTGGCGAATCACGCAACGTCCACCAATCGGTGACCCTGCTCGAAGCCATTGAAGAATTCAAGTTTGACGCCCTCATTGGCGGTGCACGTCGTGACGAAGAAAAAGCCCGTGCCAAAGAACGCATCTTCAGTCACCGCGATAGCTTTGGCCAATGGCAGCCCAAATCACAGCGCCCTGAGTTGTGGTCCTTGTTCAACACCAAATTGCAACCTGGCGAGCACTTCCGCGTGTTCCCCATTTCCAACTGGACCGAGCTTGATGTGTGGCAATACATTGCCCGAGAAAAAATTGCACTGCCGTCCATTTACTACACGCACAAACGCGAAGTGGTCGACCGCCGCGGTTTGCTAGTGCCCGTCACAGAACTCACGCCGCCCAAAGATGGCGAGCAAATCGAAGTGCGCGACGTGCGCTTCCGCACTGTGGGCGACATCACCTGCACTTGCCCTGTGGAAAGCACCGCAGCAACGCCAGAAGAAATTGTGATTGAAACATTGGCCGCCGAAGTGAGCGAACGCGGCGCTACGCGCATGGACGACAAAACCTCTGACGCTTCCATGGAAAAACGCAAAAAAGACGGATATTTCTAATGACAACGATTGCTAACTTAGACGCTGCCATTAACGCAGTTCCCCTTTTCGCCCCGAACGCAAACGCACTGAAATTCATCACATGCGGTTCAGTCGACGACGGCAAGAGCACCCTCATTGGCAGATTGTTGGTCGATACCAAAGCCGTGCTGCAAGACCACTTGGCCGGTGTTCAACGCCAAGGCGAAACAGACTTGGCCTTGCTCACCGATGGCTTGTCGGCTGAACGCGAACAAGGCATCACCATCGATGTGGCCTACCGGTACTTCAGTACCGAAACGCGCAAGTTCATCATTGGCGATGCACCCGGCCATGAGCAATACACCCGCAACATGGTGACAGCGGCATCCAGTGCCGATGCAGCCGTGGTGTTGGTCGATGCCACCAAACTCGATTGGCAAGACGCTCAACTCACCCTATTGCCTCAAACACGACGCCACAGTCTGCTTTTGAAGTTGCTCCGCGTGCCCTCTGTAGTGTTTGCCATCAACAAGCTGGATGCCGTTGAAGACGCCACCTTGGCTTATCAAAACATTCAAGGCGCCTTGGCCAAATTTGCCACCGAAGCCGGCATCAACGTCAAAGCTTGGGTGCCCGTTTCTGCACTCAAGGGCTGGAACGTGGTGGACAGCCATGCCAACTGGTGTGCTTACACAGGCCCTAATTTGTTACAAATTTTGGAAACACTGCCCAGCACACCTGCTGAGGCCGATGTGGCCTTGAGCTTCCCCGTTCAATGGGTTGAAAAATTCCACGACTCCAATGTCACGCACCAAGGCCGCCGCGTTTTCTGGGGCCGTGTGGCCACGGGCACTTTGAGCGTGGGTCAAAGCGTGAAAGTCTTTCCAAGTGGTCAAACAGCCACCGTGGCGCAGGTGCTGTCGGCCACTCGTCAAGAAAAGTCCAAGGTCACGGGCCAAAGTGCTGGCTTGGTGCTAGACCGCGAAGTGGATGTGTCGCGTGGCGACTGGATTGTGGCCGCAGACGCTGGCCTAGAAGGTCAGCGTCAAATTGACGCCACCATCGCTTGGATGGACGACGAGCCCTTGGTGGCAGGTCGTCTGTATTGGGCTTTGCATGGGCACCGCTGGGTCAAGGCCAAGGTTCAGCGCGTGGTGCACCGCCTGAACATCAATACCTTGGCCAAAGAAGACGCCTCCGAATTGCCGGCAAATTCTGTGGGCCACGTGACTTTGGCCTTCCAAGAACCCCTGATCACCCTGCCATTTGCCAAATCTCGCATCTTGGGCGCCCTCATTTTGGTCGATACGGCCAGCCATAAGACCTCAGGCGCAGTGTTGGTGAATTGAGACAAAGCCCTTAAGTACCTTAAAATCCCCATTTTCGGGCTCTAAGACCATTGAGCCCTTTAACGCTCTAGCCATTTCAAACTGTCATGACCCACGTTGTTTCTGAATCCTGTATCCGCTGCAAATACACCGACTGCGTGGATGTCTGCCCAGTCGACTGCTTCCGCGAAGGCCCCAACTTTTTGACCATTGACCCCGACGAGTGCATCGACTGCGCCGTGTGCATTCCCGAATGCCCCGTCAATGCCATCTATGCAGAAGAAGACCTGCCCGCCGACCAAGTTCACATGACAAAGCTCAACGCTGAGTTGGCCTTGTTGCCCACTTGGAAAAGCATCACCAAGCGCAAAGCGCCTATGGCCGATGCCGACGACTGGAAAGACAAGACAGGCAAACTGAGCGAGTTGCAACGTTGATTCAAACCGAAGCCTTGATCATTGGGGCGGGCCCGGTGGGTCTGTTCCAAGCGTTTCAGCTAGGGCTTCAAGACATCCGCTGCCACGTGGTGGATGCACTGCCCCAAGTGGGTGGGCAATGCGTAGAACTTTACGCCAACAAACCCATCTACGACATTCCTGGCATTCCACTTTGCACGGGTCAAGAGCTGATTGACCAACTGCAGCAGCAAGTCAAACCCTTTGCAACGCAGTTTCATCTTCAAGAATTGGTCAGTGAACTGAAAGCCACTGAAGACGGTCAGTGGCATGTGCAAACAGACAAAGGCACCCAGTTCAAAGCAGCCACCGTGTTCATTGCAGCCGGCGTAGGCGCCTTCGTCAAACGCGGCCTCAGCTTGCCAGGCTTTGACGAGCTTTTGGACAAGCAAATTTTTCACGCGGCTCCCAACCCTTCGTCATTCAAAGGCAAACACTTGATCGTGATGGGCGACAACGATGCGGCGTTAGAGGCCTGCGCACAGTGGTGCCAAGGCCCTGAAGCTGCGGCCAGCGTCACGTTGGTTCACAGACGTGACCAATTTCAGGCAGCGCCTCAAGCCATCGAAGGCATGAGAAAAGCCTGCGCCAACCAAACCATGCGCTTTGTAGCAGGTCAACCGACTGGCCTCGTTCAAGCCAATGGTCAGTTAACAGGACTAGAGATTCTGAATGCCCAAGGGGACACAGAGGTCTTACCAGCCAACGCATTGCTTTTGTGCCTAGGCATCTCACCTAAACTCGGCCCACTCAGTGATTGGGGTTTGGCCATGGAACGCAAACAACTACCAGTGAATACAGAGACCTATGCCACTGAAGCGCGCGGCATCTTTGCGGTAGGCGACATCAACACCTACCCTGGCAAAAAGAAACTCATTTTGTGTGGCTTTCATGAGGCCACTTTGGCCGCCTTTGGGGCCTCAGCCCTGTTGCGTCCAGACCAAAAAACCCTGCTTCAATACACCACAACTTCCACACACCTGCACAAACTCTTGGGTGTTTTGTAGAAGCAACAGGGTCATCAATGGTTAGAGAGGTTGATGCCTGCAAGTTCACCGAGCACCATCAAGAACTCACCCATTTGTTCAGGTGAAATTTTTTGAATGGCTTCCTTGGCAATGGGTTCTATAGAGACCAATGCATAGCTCAGAAGTTGCTGACCGCCATCGGTCAATGTGGCATAGCCAACTCTTGCATCCCTTGGATCAGGCTCCCTAGAAATTAATCCAAGCTTTTCCAAAGGCATCAGACTTCTCGTCACACCAGATGCCGTCACGCCCAAGCGCTCTGCCAAATCTATTCGACGCAATCTGGATTCAGGTGCACGACCGAGGTAATACAAAATCATAAAGTCACTGAAGCTCAAACCATGCAAGTTGGAAAGTGAATTGTCCAGCCGGCGTGTCAGCGTTGAATAAGCGCGCGTTAAACGCAAACAGAATTCAAGATGTTCACTGGATTTCACAAGCGTGCTTTTGGTGTTTTCTGACTTGGCCATGGTTTGTTACCTTCATCGTTAATTGATTATTACTTGCTTTATCAAGTATATATCAATTAATGATCAAACATTTTTACGCACCCTCAAACGGTTCTACAAGTGTCAAGCGTGTGAATTACAATCCAACTCGCCACTGAGTCATCAGTGACATCCGCTAGGGGTGTTTTGGCTCACAAGCCAAGACTGAGAAAGTCCCTTTGAACCTGATTGAGGTAATCCTCGCGCAGGGAAGCTTGTCTAAACAACGAGGCAATCACTCAATTGCCAGCATTCGTTGAATGATCCAGCCGACCTGCCATTTCGTTGAAGGAAAACGCAATGGCACACCATTTGCCAAAATTGACTTGCCACGCACTGCTGCTTGCCAGTGCCTCTGCCATCGCCCAAAACAACACAGTCTTGGTGACCAGCCCAGCGGCACAACAAGTCAGTGGTTTTGAAAACCTCAGCCTGCGCGAAGCACCGTTCAGCGCGACCAATGTAGACAACGCAACTTTGCGAGATTTGGGTGCTCAAAGAATTTCAGACGCACTGCGTTTGGATTCCTCCGTCACCGACAGCTACAACTCACCTGCCTACTGGGACATGCTGAGCGTGCGCGGCTTTATGTTGGACAACCGTTACAACTACCGCCGCGAAGGCTTGCCCATCAGCGCTGAAACCATGATCCCCATGGACAACAAAGAGCGCATCGAACTCTTCAAAGGCACCAGCGGCATTCAAGCGGGAACCAGTGCCCCGGGCGGCTTGGCCAACTATGTGGTCAAACGCCCTCCAAACTCCGCTGAAACCGGCAGCAGAAGTCTCACAGTCAGTTACGGCAATGGCAACAACAGTTCTGTTGCCTTGGACTTAGGCGGTCGATTTGGCGACAACAATGCTTTAGGCTATCGCGTGAATGCAGCTTACGAGGACCTCAACCCGTATGTTCAAAACGCAAAAGGCCACCGTCAACTTTTGGCCTTGGCGATGGATTGGCGCATCAACAGCAACACCCGTCTTGAATGGGAAGTTGAAAGCAGCAACCGTCAACAAATGGGCGTGAATGCCGCCAGCATCACAGGCAACACACTGCCCTCGCCTGCTTACGGACAAAACAATTTCTCCAAACAAAGCTGGTCTGTGCCTGGCGTATTCGAGGGTCTGACAGGCAGCATGCGCCTAAAGCAGAAACTTGAAAATGGTTGGTTGTGGACCACCCAAGTGGGTGCGCAGCGTTTAAAAACTGACGACCGCCTCAGCTACGCTTATGGCTGCTATGCAGAAGGCAATTACGACCGTTTCTGCAGTGACAAAACATTTGACCTGTACGACTACCGCAGCGAGAACGAACGCCGCATCAACGATGCTCTGCAAACAGAATTGACAGGCCAAGTGCAATTGGCTGGCTTGCAAAACGACGTGAGTTTTTCTTGGTTGCGTCAGCGTCAAATCGACAAGCTCTCACCCATGCAAGCCTACAACTGGGCCGGCACCGGCAGCTTGTCGGGTGTCAGCGACAGTGCAGCAGCACCTGAGCCCTATGACTTGAACACCAACCGCCAAGAATACTCAACCGAGATCAGCGCCAAAGACCGTATCCATGTGAATCAGTTTGCAGACCTGTGGCTTGGCCTCCGCACCAGTCACATTCAACGCGACAGCCAGCGCACGGATGGCAGCCGCGCAACGTACGACGATCGCACCATCACCACACCTTGGGTCGCTTTAAGTCACAAACTGCCATGGAGCACCACTGGCTATGCAAGTTTTGGCCAAGGTGTGGAAGCACAAGTCACACCCAACCGCAGCCGTTACACCAACGCGGGCGTGGCACTTCCCTCGGCTAAGAGCACCCAAAAAGAATTGGGCTTCAAAGGTGCACAAGGCGAATGGCTTTGGAACGCCGCATTGTTTGACATCACACGACCTGTGTGGGGTGACCAAGGCGCATGCGAAGAAGCCAATTCTTGCACCCGCAAACTGGACGGCATGGCCGAACACAAAGGTTTGGAATTGGGCATGGGCTATCGCAGCACCCAATGGAAATTAGATACCGCCGCTACATGGCTGAATGCCAAACGTGCGGATGCTGTGATCGACCCCAGCCAAAACGGTCAGCGTCCTTTGAACGTGCCCTCATTGGTGGTGCGGGCTGCAGCCGAATACCGGTGGGCTCAAGTACCAGGTCTTCGAACATCAGTCCGCTTGAGCCATGAAGGCCAGCGCGACTTGATGGAAGGCGGCGTCATGACCTTACCGGCTTGGACCACAGCTGATTTGGCGGCTCATTACAGCACCAAGGTGGCGGGTCAAGATACAGATTGGACGCTGGCTTTGGAGAATGCGACAAACCGCGCTTACTGGCGAGAGTCACCTAAACAGTTTGGCCATTACTACCTGTATGCGGGTGCACCCAGAAACTTGCGCCTGACAGTTAGAACGCTCTTCTGATTTGAGCGAAAATGAATGCATGAACGCTTCAAACGGTATGAATGATCAGCCTCGAAATCCACTGCATGGTTTGACGTTAGAGGCAATTGTTCGCGAACTTGAAGCGTACTTTGGCTGGGAAGAGCTTGGGCATCAGATTCCCATCAGATGCTTTACGCATGATCCAAGCGTCAATTCCAGCTTGAAGTTTTTAAGGAAAACACCTTGGGCAAGAGAAAAGGTGGAAGGACTTTATTTGTTCATGCTTCGTGAGAAACGACGCCAGGAAGGCCACCAGCAATGACCGTTCCCTCAGCGCGCCATCATTTGTAGTGCTTTCGGAAAAAAACCTTTGCACCTTGAAAACTCGCATTATTTTTTGCTACAATGCGAGGCTTAGCGAAACAGCACAGTCGCTCTTAGTCTTAAAGACTCTGAATTTTTGTGTACTTTTTGCTAGCAACCGAATATTCCTCGATAGCTCAGTCGGTAGAGCGCCGGACTGTTAATCCGTAGGTCCCTGGTTCGAGCCCAGGTCGAGGAGCCACTCTAAAAAGCACTGATTTATTCAGTGCTTTTTTCTTTTCAGGACAGTTTTCTGTCTTCCAACGAGCCAGGGAGTGACTTTTGACTCGTTGTTATTGCACATATATTGCACGGCAGATGCCGTTTTATGTCGAGCAATTCACCTCAACCATCTTGATCAACTAAGCCCCATTAGTTCGAGCGGCAGCGTCAGACTGCGCTATGAAGAGTGTGTACAGGTCTTGGGGAATGCCATACTTCTCTTCGGCGTTAATCACAACCCTACTCCGTTATTCAATAAATTTAGAAAACTAATTTAACTTAATGACTTCGGCAGATTGCAACTCTCTAATTTCTTGCTCAGAGAAACCAAACTCTTTGAGAACCGAATCAGTATGTTCTCCAACATGCGGAGCACAGGAGACTGCATGGGTAGAAGGCGTTCCATTTAGGGTCACAGGTAATCCCAACCCGAGTTGAGTTCCACCCCGCCCGTCCGACACATCCATGACCATCCCCACTGCTCTTGCTTGAGGGTGCTCTAAAGCTTGTCCTGCCGAGTTCAATGGCCCACAAGGAACACCAGCCGCATCCAATTGATCACACCAATGCTCTACAGAACCGCTAGACAAAACTCCATTGATCAATTGTTCTAATTCAGAGCGATGCTGCACTCGACGTTGTGGATGATTGAATCTCTCATCTTCTTGCCATTCGGGATGTCCCAAAACTTCACAAATGCGTCGCCAAGCATTGGGATTACCGCCACCAATCACCATGCCGCCGTCTTGCGCCTGAAAAACTTGATAGGGTGCAATCAAAGAATGTGCCGTACCAAGTGGCGGAGTATTTCGACCTGTGGAGAAGTAATTAGCGGCAAGCCAATACGTTTGCTGCATTGCAGCTTGCATCAAAGATGTCTCAACACGCTGTCCCTCACCCGTTTTAAGCTTATGAATATATGCAGCCAAAACGGCAAAAGCGGCCAATATTCCTGCATTGGTATCCGCAATCGAAATGCCTGGCTTGACCGCAGGTCGTCCTGGTTCACCAGTAGCACTAATGATCCCGCTAAACGCTTGCAAAATTAGGTCGAAACCACCTTTTTCTGCCAAGGGCCCTACGCTACCGTAGCCCGTAATAGAACAATAGATCAAAGCAGGATTGACTTTGCGCACATGCTCGTACCCTAACCCCAACCTATCCATCACTCCCACCCGAAAGTTTTCTGTCATCACGTCGGCCTGAGCCGCCATACGCAACAGCGCTTGTTTGCCCAAAGGGTGTCGAATATCAATGGCCAAAGACCGTTTGCCTCGATTGATCATCCTGAAAGACGGTGGCAATTCGCTGTCACCCGGTTTCTGATATTGGCGTGCATCATCTCCATTAGGAAATTTTTCAATCTTGATCACATCGGCGCCGAGATCAGCGAGCATCAAACCACACGTTGGACCTGCCATGATCTGTGCGACTTCAAGCACGCGCACACCCTGTAAAGGCAAATGGGGAGATGTATTCATTTCAATTTCCAGTAAATCGGGGCTGACGCTTTTCAGTGAATGCTTTACGTCCTTCTGCAAAATCTGCGCTAGCCAAACATTTAGTTTCACGAGCCACCAACACTTCAGTATTCTGTGCACCGCGACTAATTTCACTAAGTGAGGTCTTGGTTGTCTGCAATGCCAATGGCGCGAGCTCAGCTACTTTTCTAGAGAGTTCCATGCCCGCCTTGGTAATGTCTTCCACGGAATGCAAAGACATAAATGCACCAAGCTCTCGTAGACGCTCGAAACTCAATGCAGTCGCAGTTAAAAAAGCTTGCTTAGCTCCATCTAAACCCAAGACCTGAACATACCGTTGCAAACCACTAGGGTAGTAGTGCAAGCCCAAAGCACAGGCAGGCATACGAAATTCAGCCTCTCTCAGACCTATTCTCAAATCACAAGCTAGGACCAAATCAGTGGCACCGCCGTAAACACTTCCGTTAACAACTACTACGACTATCTGAGGCAGGTCTGCTAAACAATTGACGGTTTTTTCAAACATCCTTGGATCATGATTTGAATTTTCAAATCCGCCCACGTCATAGCCAGCGCAAAATATGGAACGCTTTTGACCCGTTGTATCCGCAGTTAAAAGCACGACACGAATGGATTTATCTTGCGAAACTGTTAGGCAATGCGACTGCAAGCTTTGTAGGTCACCAGTTGATAGCCTGTTTAACTTACCTGGTCTTCTTAACGTAATGATGGCAACCTGACCTTGAAACTCGAGACTAGGCTCTGAATCCAGGTGATTATTTTGCATTCTGATTAATCCTCTGGAGTAAAACCTGAGGCTTTGACAATTTGCCCCCACCTATCGATATCTGACTTGAGCGCACTCGCAAACGTAGAGGGTGAGTCTGAGCTGTAAGAATCAAACGCACCTTTGATAAGCGCTTCTTGAAACGGTTTACTCCGCACTGCGGCAACGATCGCCTGGTTCAACCGATTCACGACTTCCGTTGGTGTTTTAGCAGGTGCAAACACTCCGAACCACTCAATAGCTGTGGCCTCTTTGACGCCTGCTTCTGCAAAGGTTGGAACAGTTGGCAGCACCACGTTGCGCTGTGATGAACTCACCGCCAAAGCCCTTAATTTCCCAGACTGCACATGAGGCAATGCGTTAGACATGACACTCACGTTTGCTGCGACCTGACCACCCAGCAAATCGTTCATTGCCGGAGCCGCGCCTTTATAGGCTATGTGTGCCCAGTCCAACCCAGCCGCTTTTCCTAAAGCTACACCCGTGAAATGTGGAATAGAGCCAGCGCCAGATGAACCATAAGATGCCAAAGTTGGATTAACTTTACCCCACTTAATAAAGTCGGCCAAGGTTTTGACTTCAGCTGGCACTTGCGGTCCGACAGCCACGATAAAAGGAGCTGCAGCGACGCGCCCTACAGGGGCAAAGTCAACCACTGGGTCATAGGGCAGCTTGCGATAAATGTGAGGATAGACGGCGACCATTGACGCAGGCGTCAGCACCAGAGTTGTTCCATCGGGGTCGGAATTTTTCAAAGCCTCCAAAGCAATTCGCCCACCTGCACCTGGCTTGTTATCAACAATCACTGAGGGCGCCACCCCTACCAACTGTTGAGCAAGTACTCGTGCAAGTGTGTCTGCCGAGCCTCCAGGTGGAAAACCAACGACGATCTTGAGAGGCTTACTTAGAACTAGCGTTGACTGCTGTGCAAGAGCTGAAGTTCCTACCCAGCCCAAAATTCCCATAACGGTAATCAACAAATTGCGCTTGTGATTCATGACTTGTCTCCTTTTATATATCTATACAAGCTACTGTAGGAGCGAATCTCTGACATAACACCAGAAATCACATATATGATTTGATATCATTCTTAAGATATGAAGACTCAACCTGTTAAGTCCGCACATCGGGTTCTCGAACTCTTAGAGTTTTTTGCTGAATGGCGAAGACCAGCAACCATTAAAGACATCTCACAGTCGCTGGGATACCCACAGTCGAGCACATCGGTTTTACTGCGCAGCCTTAAAGAGTCTGGCCATTTCGACCATGACCCTCGAACTGGTCTTTACAGTCCGAACATTAGACTTGCACTGACTACCGCTTGGATTGAAGAACAGCTTTATAGCGAGCAAAGCCTATTGCGGATGATGGAAACGGTACTGGAAAAAACGGGCCACACAGTGATGATCGGCAAACGTGAGGGGGCTAATGTTCGATACCTTCACGTGCTTCAAGCTACTCGAGCGGGCAGTTTCACAAGCAAGATTGGGTTGCTGCGCCCCTTATTTCGCAGTGCAACTGGAAAGATGCTGCTAACGACCTTGGCGGAGCGAGACATTGGACGTATTCTCCAAAGCGCAAATGCTAATGAAGCGAACGCTCATGATCGCGTTGACATAGATTTGGCACTACAAAACAGAAAACATGCCCTGCTTCACGGTTACGCCATTTCAAAGGGAACATCTATGCCTGGAGCTGCTGCTCTGGCGGTTTTGTTGCCAACAACCAAGGGCACAGAGTCTTTAACTTTGAGTCTTGGTGGCCCCATAAAAGAAATTGAGAGTGAGCTACCTATCCTGCTAGAAGTTCTTAGAGAAGCAATCACCCCATATCGAGAGCTCATCAAGTAGAGTGATATAGCGCCGAACAATACATCGATTCATGGCTGTTGTATTGGCAAGCCGAGCATGCAAGGCTTGGATGAAGTCCTCAACCGACAAGATTCTTGACGCCCCCTACCCGTCCAGAGTAGCTCTAGCGTCCAGACTCTGGACGCCCCCGCACCGTCCAGAATAGCTCGACCGTCCAGAGCACCCCAAGCGTCCAGAGCTGGACGGCTCTGGCAAATGATGAAATAACATCAATTACACACAATATTGCACAGTGATATTTTTTCCACTACAAGCCCCATAAAACATAGCTTTCTCAAGAACACTGTTGTCTGTTAATCCGTAGGTCCCTGGTTCGAGCCCAGGTCGAGGAGCCAAACAAAAAAGCCCTGAACA
>CANGCI010000035.1 GCA_947451995.1 Comamonadaceae bacterium
GATCACCAAGCACGGCATCTTGATTGTGGAATTTACCAACCAGTTGCGTGAGCAAGGTGTTGAAACTTTTGATGCCATTGTGAAGGCCTCTGGTCAGCGTTTGCGCCCCATTTTGATGACAACGGGCGCCATGGTGTTGGGTGCCGTGCCCTTGGCGCTGGCCAAAGGTGCTGGCGCTGAAAGCCGCATTCAAATTGGTTGGGTGATTGTGGGGGGCATGACCTTCGGCACCTTGCTGACGGTTTTTGTGGTGCCCACCATGTACAGCTTGTTTGCCCGCAAATCAGTGCCGGGTCCTAACAAAAAAGATGTGGTGGATTCGCCTTCCGAGGTCGGCCACGCACATCCTTAATTCAAAGCATCAACACATCAACCCAGTCCCCAATTTGCGCGGTGGACTGGGCATGTGACAACACAATCAAGCAGTTGGCTTGAACCATCGAGCTCAATACGCCAGAGCCTTGGTTGCCTGTGGTGACCACTTCCAATTCACCTTGCGCATTGCGTGTTGCGATGCCACGTTGATATTCTGTGCGTCCTGGTTTTTTTCTTAAAACCTCTTGTGTTTTAGCGCGAACCAAAGGTGGGGGTGCAGAGGTCACGCCCATCATTTGCAACAGCGCAGGTTTCACAAAAGCCAAGAAAGTCACCATCACGGCAACGGGGTTGCCTGGCAATCCGAACAACACGGCCGAGCGATTGCCTTGCGTCAAACGCCCCACAGCCATGGGCCGGCCAGGGCGCATGGCAATTTTCCAAAAGACAACGTCGCCCAATTTCTTCATCATGGCTTTGGTGAAATCGGCTTCGCCAACGCTGACGCCGCCGCTGGTGATCACGGCATCGGCCGACTGTGCTGCTCGGGTGAAAGCTTGTTCCAAGCGCACGGGGTCGTCGCGCACAACGCCCATGTCAATCATCTCGCAGCCCAAGGCCTGAAGCATGCCAAAAACGGTGTAGCGGTTGCTGTCGTACACCGCACCCTCGCGTGGCGCCTCGCCTAGGCTCAGGATCTCGTCGCCCGTAGAGAAGTAGGCCACCTTCAAGCGACGAACCACGGGTACCATGGGCTGCCCCAAGCTGGCCAGCAGGCCCACAGCGGCCGGTGTCACCTTGGTCCCTTTGGCCAATGCAGGTGAGTTCTTTTTCAGATCCTCGCCGCACAAGCGGCGATTGTCTCCGGCCCGCACAATGCCGGCCGGAATGCTGATGCTGTCAGTGGCCACGCTGCACAATTCTTGTGGCACCACGGTGTCGAGGCCTTCGGGCATGATGGCGCCGGTCATGATCTTGACGCATTCACCCGCTTGAACTGTCCCTTGCCAAGCCTTGCCTGCCAGGGCAGTGCCAACAAGCTTCAAGTTCAGTGCTTGATCGGCTTGCAGTGCGTCCCCTTTGAACGCAAAACCATCCATGGCCGAATTGTCATGCGGTGGCACATCGATTGGACTGATGACATCTTTGGCGATGACGCGATTCAAGGCTTCAAAAATAGGAACGTCTTCCACCTCAGAGAGGGGCGTCACCATTTGATTCAAAAAATTCAGAACTTCATGGGCAGGCAAAGCTTGCGGGTCATAACCCTGAAGATTGGCGGCGATGTCGGCCAGTGACTTGCTGTGTGTCATGGTGTTGTTTCGAGGCGGTGCAATTCTTCTAGCGTATTGGCATTGAAAAAAGCGCGAGGATCGATGTCGGGGGTGTCAAAGGGCACCACAGCGCAAGTGTGTTGTGCTGTCCAAGCATCGATCTTTCTGCCACCGGCTTGCATGAACTTCACCAAGCTTTCCAAAAGGCTGACACGCATCAAGGAAAAAACTGGCTGGGGGCGCACGCTACCGTCTTCTTCCTTGGCGGCAGCGATTGCAATGTCGGCATTTTGCTGAATCAAGGCTTCATGTAATTGGTGTACCAATCCCAAGGGAAACAAAGGACTGTCGCAGGGGACGGTGAGCAAGAGTTCAGTTTCGCAACGCTCGAGGCCGGTGAGAAATCCAGCCAGAGGACCGGCAAAACCATCGGTGCTGTCGGGCCAAACTTGCACACCTAATGACTCGTAAGCAGACAGGTTTCGATTGGCCACAATCATGATGTCGGACAGTGGAGAGCCGTGCTGCATTTGCAAGCGCATGAGGGCATGCAAGGCGAGCGGTGTGCCGTTGAAATTTTGCAGGCCTTTGTCGAGGCCTCCCATGCGGGCGCCTCTTCCGCCTGCCAAAATTAAACCGGTGATGCTGTGATCGTTCATGGGATGGGGCAATCTGAAAGCAGGGGATTAACCCCCGATGTAACTCATCTCGACTTTGCGGCGCGTAGCGTTGGCTTGATCGGCTGGGGTGTTGGTTGAATCATTTTCTGCCCGACGCAACTCAGAGTACCTGTCGGCGCGTTGCGACCAGATGGCCGCAATGGCTTGCGTCAGTGCGTTGGGATCTTGGTTGTCTCGGACCAAAGATTTAAGGTCGTAGCCTTGCGTGGCAAACAGGCACAAATAAAGTTGGCCTTCTGTGGTGAGTCGTGCGCGATTGCAATCGCTGCAAAAAGCTTGGGTCACACTGCTGATGAAACCCACTTCTCCCAAAAGGGGATCGTGTTCACCTTGCGCATTGAGGTAGCCCCACCGTTCGGCTGTTTCGCCAATTTGCGATGGGGCCAAAGGCATGAGGGAGAACTCGTTCTGCAGCATTTTCAAAACGTCTGCACTGGGCATCACTTCGTTCATGCGCCAGCCATTGGTTGCGCCCACGTCCATGTACTCAATGAACCTTAGCGCAATGCCTGTGCCCTTGAAGTAGCGTGCCATGGGCAAGATTTCTTGCTCATTGGTGCCGCGCTTCACCACCATGTTCACTTTGATGGGGCCCAGGCCAGCAGCTTGCGCTGCCGCAATGCCTTCCAAAACATCGCTGACAGGAAAATCCACATCGTTCATGCTTTTGAAAACAGCATCGTCTAAGCCATCCAAACTGATGGTGACGCGTTTTAAGCCGGCCTCTTTCAAGCTTTGGGCTTTGCGAGCCAGCAGCGATCCATTGGTTGTCAGTGTGATGTCAAGTGGTTTGCCAGAAGCTGTTCGCAATGTGGCCAGTTGTTCAACCAAGACTTCTAAGTTTTTTCGAAGCAAAGGTTCACCACCGGTTAACCTGATTTTTTCAACACCCAGGGCCATGAAGCTTTTTGCTGTGCGCGTGATCTCTTCAAAACTCAAAAGTGCACTGTGCGGCAAATAGGTGTAGTCGCTGTTGAAAATTTCTTTCGGCATGCAGTAGCTGCATCTGAAATTGCAACGGTCCGTGACGCTGATGCGCAGGTCTCGTAATGGCCGCTGCAAACGATCCTTCAAGCTTGCGCCTGACAAAGCGTGCGTGCCCTCCACAAATGAGGGGAGAGGTAAATTTCCCAGGGGCTGGGTGATGATGGGAATGACGCGTTCAGACACAGCGTGCGCCGTCAACTTCAATGCAGACACCGCTGATGAACGAGCCTTCATCACTGGCCAAGTAGAGGGCTGCATTGGCCACGTCCAGAGAAGTCGAAAAACGACCCAAGGGAATGGTGGCCATGAACTTGGCGCGCTTGGCTTCGTCAACGGGCCCGCCTGCAAATTCAGCTGACAAGCCGGTGTCGGGATTGAACACGGGGTTGATGCAATTCACACGAATGTTGTCGGGTCCCAATTCGGCTGCTAAAGATTTGCTGGTGGTAATGACAGCACCTTTAGAGCCGTTGTACCAAGTCAGGCCAGGGCGAGGACGAATGCCAGCTGTTGATGCGATGTTGATGAACGAGCCGCCACCGTTTTTGCGGAACTCGGGCACAGCGTGAACCGTGGCCAAGTAAATGCTCTTCATGTTGACAGCGTAGCATTTGTCGAATTCGTCTTCGCTGACTTCAAGGGCAGGGCGGTTGCGGTGTGTCCATCCTGCGTTGTTGATCATCACATCCAAATGTCCCCAAAGCTTGACCGCTTCATGCACCATGGCTTTGACATCGTCTGAGCGCGTCACGTCAGCTGCAAAGAATGCCGCGGTACCGCCCGCGGCTTGAATGTCTTTCACCACTTTTTGGCCGGCTATGCTGTTGATGTCATTGACCAAGACTTTGGCACCATGGGCCGCAAAATGTTTGGCGATGCCTTCGCCAATGCCACCACCTGAGCCTGTGACGATGACCACTTTTTGATTGATGTTCATGAAATATCCTGATGTTCTTTGAGTGAGGTCTTGGCTGCTTGCTTAGCCGTGTTGAATAGCGACGGTTTTCAAAGTTGTGAAACCATACAGTGCTTCAAAACCTTTTTCACGGCCATGGCCGGAAGACTTCACGCCGCCAAAGGGTAATTCAACGCCGCCACCCGCGCCGTAATTGTTGACGAAGACTTGGCCACTTCGCAGGCGCTTGGCCATTCTGAATTGACGGCCGCCGTCGCGCGTCCAAACGCCTGCCACCAAACCAAAGGCGGTGGCGTTGGCCATTTCAATGGCCTGATCTTCACCTTCGAAGCACATGGCCGATAGCACCGGGCCAAAAACTTCTTCTTGTGCCACACGGTGATCGACGGGCACATCGCGCAGCAAAACAGGCGCTTGATAAAAACCAGTTTCAGGAGCTTCGGACACCACGCTGCCTTGGGCCACCGTGCGAATGCCGGCGGCCTTGGCTTCTTCCAAAAAGCCTTGTACGCGCATTTTTTGCGTGGCTCTGATGAGCGGTCCTAAATTCAAATCGGCACTTGCAGGGCCCACGCGTAATTTGCTGAAGGCTTCTCCCAGACGTGCAAGCAAAGGCTCGTAAATGCTTTTCTCAATGAGCACGCGTGAACCTGCACTGCAAGTTTGCCCTGAGTTTTGAACGATGGCGTTGATGATGACGGGGATGGCAGCATCCAAGTCAGCGTCGGCAAAAATGATTTGTGGACTTTTGCCACCCAGCTCCAACGTGACAGGGCAGTGCCTTGCTGCGGCTGCTTGTTGAATGAGTGTGCCGACTGTGGGACTGCCCGTAAAGCTGATGTGGTCAATGCCAGGGTGCTTCGCCAGCGCATCACCGACTTCATGACCTAAGCCGGTCACGATGTTGATGGCGCCTGGCGGAAACCCCACCTCAGCTGCCAATTGCGCAACACGAATCAAGCTCAAGCAAGCATCTTCTGCGGGCTTGACCACACAGACGTTGCCGGCTGCCAATGCGCCGCCGACACATCTGCCAAAAATTTGCATGGGGTAATTCCACGGCACCACATGGCCAGTGACGCCATGCGGTTCACGCCAGGTCAAAACGCTGTAGCCGTTTTGATAAGGAATGGTTTCACCATGAAACTTGTCACAGGCGCCCGCATAAAACTCAAAGTAGCGCGCCAATGCTTTGGCATCGGCCATGGCTTGTTGTGTGGGTTTGCCGCAGTCGCGTTGCTCCAGCCGCATCAACTCTTCGGCATGTTCAGTCACTTTGCGCGACAGTGCCATCAGCAATCGACCGCGTTCCGCGGCGTTCAATTGGGACCACGGTCCTTCGAAACATTCGCGCGACGACTTGACGGCCATGTCAATGTCATGCGCATTGCTGCGTTGAATGTGGTCAAAGGTTTGGCCGTCAGAGGGGTCGATCACAGGCCATGTTTGCCCGCTCTGGCTGGCCACCGATTGGTTGTGGATGAAATTGAGTTGCATGGTGCTATTTTGCGCGTAAAAAAGCCCGCGATGAAGGCCATGCGCGGGCTTTGTGTCACTTGCGTGGCGGGCCAAAGGCGCGCCACGTTCAATTGGACGGATCAGCTGTGGAACTTCATCACCAGCGGCACAATGAGCAAGGCCACGATGTTGATGATTTTGATCAGCGGATTGATGGCAGGGCCAGCCGTGTCCTTGTAGGGGTCGCCCACGGTGTCACCAGTCACAGCAGCCTTGTGGGCTTCAGAACCCTTGCCGCCGTGGTGTCCGTCTTCGATGTATTTCTTGGCATTGTCCCAAGCACCGCCGCCGGTACACATGGAAATGGCCACAAACAAACCGGTGACGATGGTGCCCATCAGCAAGCCGCCCAAAGCTTTGGGGCCCAGCAGCAAGCCAACAACGATAGGAGCAACCACTGGCAACAAGCTAGGAATCACCATTTCTTTGATGGCGGCCGTGGTCAGCATGTCAACAGCGCGGCCGTATTCTGGCTTGGCAGTGCCTTCCATGATGCCCTTGATTTCGCTGAATTGGCGGCGAACTTCCACCACCACAGCGCCTGCTGCGCGGCCCACAGCTTCCATGGCCATGGCACCAAACAAGTAGGGGATCAGGCCACCAATGAACAAGCCCACAATGACCAAGGGGTCGGACAGGTCAAAGGTGATGGCTTTGCCGTAGGTTTCCAGTTTGTGTGTGTAGTCTGCAAACAAAACCAAGGAGGCCAAACCGGCTGAGCCAATGGCATAGCCCTTGGTCACGGCTTTGGTGGTATTGCCCACGGCATCCAGAGGGTCTGTGATGTCACGCACGCTGCTTGGCAGTTCGGCCATTTCGGCAATGCCGCCAGCGTTGTCAGTGATAGGGCCATAGGCGTCCAAGGCCACCACAATGCCGGCCATCGACAGCATGGACATGGCGGCTACGGCAATGCCATACAAACCGGCCAAGCCATAAGACACCACAATGGCAATGCACACAAAAATCACTGGCCAAGCCGTCGAGCGCATGGAGACGCCCAAGCCCGCGATGATGTTGGTGCCGTGACCCGTTGTAGAGGCTTGCGCAATGTGTTGCACAGGGCTGTACTGTGTCCCGGTATAAAACTCAGTGATCCATACCAAAGCGGCAGTCAATACCAAGCCCACAGCACACGCGCCAAACAATTTCATTTGGCTACCGCTGGCTGCGATGGCGTTGTCCGGCATGATCCACATCGTGACGAAGTAGAACGCGATCAAGGACAAAACACCGGCAATGGCCAAACCTTTGTAAAGCGCAGGCATGACGTTGGTCATGCCGGGTGAAGCTTTGACAAAGAAGCAGCCAATGATGGAGGCCACGATGGACACTGCACCCAAGGCAAGCGGGTACATCACGGCATTGCCAGGTGCGCCTGCAACCAAGAGTGAGCCCAACACCATGGTGGCAATCAGCGTCACTGCGTAGGTTTCAAACAAGTCGGCGGCCATGCCTGCACAGTCGCCAACGTTGTCACCGACGTTGTCGGCAATCACCGCTGGATTTCGGGGGTCATCTTCCGGAATACCAGCTTCCACCTTGCCCACCAAATCGGCACCTACGTCAGCACCTTTGGTGAAGATGCCGCCGCCCAAACGGGCAAAGATAGAGATGAGGGAAGAGCCAAAGGCAAAGCCAATGAGAGGGTTGAGGATGACAGACAGCTTCACATCGGGTGTGAGGTTGCCGTTGCCTGCCAGGAACCAGTAGAAACCTGTGACGCCCAAAAGGCCCAGGCCCACCACCAGCATGCCAGTGATGGCGCCGCCTCGGAACGCAACGTCCAGGGCTGGGCCAATGCCTTTGGTGGCAGCTTGTGCAGTTCGCACATTGGCACGGACCGAAACGTTCATGCCGATAAAGCCACAAGCGCCCGAAAGCACCGCACCGATGACAAAGCCAATGGCTGTGGTCAAGTCAAGAAAAACGCCCATCAAGATGGCCAGAACCACGCCCACCACGGCAATGGTTTTGTACTGTCTTGCTAGGTAGGCGGCTGCACCGGCTTGAATCGCGGCTGCGATTTCTTGCATTCGGTCATTGCCGGGGTCTTGGGCCAGAATCCATCCACGAGCCCAAACGCCATAAATTACGGCGATCAGTCCGCAAACAAGCGCCAAAATCAACGCTGAATTGCCTGTCATAAATCAATCTCCTTAGTTGTTACCGCTGAAAGGAGGTGCAACGCTCGAGAAACACCTCCCGGCGTTGCTTCCTCGCTCCCAGAAGGAGACGATTGGCCAACAAAGTCATTAAAAGGGCAATGATCCGAAATCGCAAGCCCTGTGAAAGTAAAATCGGGGTTAATCCTAAGCTTCTTAGATTTACATCAACTCTTTAAATTTTCAGAAAAATGTCCCTAGACAACGTTACCCCAGGCAGCAAAGTTCCCGAGCAATTCAACGTCATCATCGAAATTCCGATGAATGCCGACCCCGTGAAATATGAAGTGGACAAAGCCACTGGCGCTATTTTTGTGGACCGCTTCATGAGCACGGCCATGCATTACCCCACCAACTATGGCTATGTGCCCAAAACCATCAGCGGCGACGGCGACCCTGTGGACGTGTTGGTCATCACGCCCGTGCCTTTGATCCCCGGTGTGGTGGTGCCTTGCCGTCCCATTGGTATTTTGAAAATGGAAGATGAAGCCGGTGAAGACGGCAAAGTCTTGGCTGTACCAACCGACAAAATTTTGTCGATCTACACACAATGGCAAAAGCCTGAAGATTTGAACCCCTTGCGTTTGAAAACCATTGCCCACTTCTTTGAGCACTACAAAGATTTGGAAGAGGGCAAATGGGTCAAGATTTTGGGTTGGGAAGGCCCAGAGTCTGCCAAGAAAGAAATCTTGGACGGCATCGCCAACTACCAAAAAGCCAACGCCTAATCAGGCGCAAGCTGTACCTTGAACCCGCCATGGGTTCAGGGTGCCGGCTCAGCCCTTCTTCAAGGGTGATCTGGCTTCTAAGTTTTCCAAATAGGCCGCAACACCGCGGCCTTCTTTTTCCAAATAGCGCTCTACCGCATCCGCAAAACTGGGATGCGCCAACCAGTGCGCGCTGCTGGCTTTGACGGGCAACAAAGCGCGGGCCATTTTGTGCTCACCTTGCGCACCGCCTTCAAAGCGGACAAAACCATTGGCGATGCACCAAGCAATCGGCTGGTAGTAGCAAGCCTCAAAGTGCAGGCAGTCAACACGCTCCAAAGCGCCCCAATAGCGGCCATAGGCGACATCGCCTTGGATGGCGATCAGGCTGCAGGCCATGCGTTGGCCATCTTTGTCGGCAATGAACAGCACCCAGTTTTCGGGCATCGTGTCTTGCATGCGCTGAAAAAAATCACGGCTCAAATAAGGTGCGTTACCGTGCTCAAAATAGGTTTGCGCGTAGCACTTGTAGAAAAAATCCCAGTCCTGCGTTTGAATCTCTGGGCCACGCAGGGTTTTGAAAGTCACGCCGGCTTCGTGCACTTTTCGCCGTTCTTGCCGAATTTTCTTGCGCTTTTCTTGATTCAAGCTGGCCAGGAAATGATCAAAGTCAGCATATTGGGCGTTGTGCCAATGAAATTGGACGGTATGCCGCTCGAGCCAGCCCGCCGCCTCAGTGGCTTGCAGGTCGTCGCCTGACAAAAACAAAACATGCACAGATGACCACTTCGCGTTTTGGGCTATTTGCACCACGGCTTGAATCAATGCGGCCTTGCTTTCTTTGCTATCGGCCAAAAGGCGAGTGCCAGGAACGGGCGTGAAGGGCACGGCACCCACAGCCTTGGGGTAGTAATCCAAGCCGTGGCGGTGATAGGCATCGGCCCAAGCCCAGTCAAACACGTATTCACCATAGGAATGGGGTTTGACATAGAGCACGGCTGCTGCGGCCAAACCAGTTTCTGGGCTTGCGTTGGGGCGGTATAGGCAGATAACTTGAGGTGTCCAGCCTGTTTCCGGGCAAGCCGAGGCACTTTCTTCCATGGCACACAGATAGGCGTGTCGCATGAAGGGTGTGGGTTCAGATTGAGAAGCCAACAAAGAATCCCATGCAGGCGCAGTGATATTTCGCATGGAATCCTGCACCGCGATGACATAATTGTTGGAACTGAATTCCTGCACCTGTATGACCCTTCAACTTTGTATTGCCCAACTCAACTTTGTGGTGGGTGACATGACGGGCAATGCCCGCAAAATCATCGACGCGGCTCACCAAGCTTATGCTCAGGGTGCACGCGTCTTGGTCACGCCCGAGTTGGCCATTTGTGGCTATGCCGCTGAAGACTTGCTGTTACGACCCGCCTTCATCGATGCCTGCGATGATGCCCTGAAAACAGTGGCCCGTGAGCTGGCTGGGTTAAAAGGCATGCATGTGGTGCTGGGCCACCCTCAGGGCGGCGGCATTCAAAGCAAAAGTGTGGCCATCACGCAGCGCTTTAACCGAGCTTCTGTGTTGTGCGAAGGGCAGGTTGTGGCCAGCTATGCCAAGCAAGAGTTGCCTAATTACCAAGTGTTCGATGAGCGCCGCTATTTCACGCCTGGCCATCAGCCTTGCGTTTTTGAGGTGGCTGGCGTTAAGTTGGGATTGCTGATTTGCGAGGATGCTTGGTTTGAGGCACCTGCCCAAAAGGCGCGTGATGCTGGCGCACAAGCCTTGCTGGTACTCAATGCCTCGCCATTTCACGTTGGCAAAGGGCTAGAGCGGGAGGTTCAAATGAGCCAGCGCGTGAAAGACTGCCAATTACCCCTTGTTTATGCACATCTAGTTGGCGGACAAGATGAGGTGATTTTTGAAGGCCGTTCATTTGCCATCGATGCCGATGCGCAAGTGGTGGCCAGGGCGCCTGCTTTTCAAGAGTGTTTGCAATACATCGATCTGAATCTGGATGGCGCAACACATGGCGTTCGCTTGTCTGGCCGAGAAATCGCGCCAGAGAGTTCTTGGGAAGAAGACCTGTGGCACGCCTTGGTCTTAGGCATCCGAGACTATTTGGGCAAGAACGGTTTTCCGGGTGCCATTCTGGGACTTTCGGGCGGCATAGATTCCGCGTTGGTGTTGGCGCTGGCCGTCGATGCCATTGGTGCTGACAAAATCCATGCCGTCATGATGCCATCGCCCTACACGGCAGACATCAGCTGGTTGGACGCCCGCGACATGGTCAAGCGCTTGAACGTGCGCTACGACGAAATCGCCATTGCGCCACTGTTTGAAGGCTTCAAATCGGCTTTGTCAGACCAATTCAAAGGCTTGGCCGAAGACACCACGGAAGAGAACATCCAGGCTCGTGTTCGCGGAACTTTGCTAATGGCCTTGTCCAACAAGACGGGTTCCATCGTGCTGACCACGGGCAACAAAAGCGAAATGGCCACGGGTTATTGCACCTTGTATGGCGACATGGCGGGTGGTTTTGCCGTCATCAAGGATGTGGTCAAGACGCAAGTTTTTCACTTGGCCGAGTGGCGTAACAAGCACGATCCCTATGGCACGTGTGCCAACCCCATCCCAGAGCGCATCATCACCCGGCCGCCCAGTGCCGAGCTTCGCGCGGATCAGAAAGACCAGGACAGCTTGCCGCCTTACGAAGTGCTAGATGCCATTGTGCAGCGTTACATGGAAAACGACGAGGGCATTCAGGCCCTCGAAGCCGATGGGTTTGAGCGAGCCGATGTGGAGAAAGTGACCCGCTTGATTAAACTGAACGAATACAAGCGACGTCAGTCGCCGGTTGGAATTCGTGTCACGCACCGCAGTTTTGGCAAAGATTGGCGTTATCCTATAACCAATCGATTCCGAGCTTAATTTTTTCAGTCTGGACTATTTCATGAAACAAATCACAGCCATCATCAAGCCTTTCAAATTGGAAGAAGTTCGCGAAGGCCTGGCCGAATGCGGCGTCACCGGCTTGACCGTGACAGAAGTGAAAGGCTTCGGCCGTCAAAAAGGCCACACAGAGTTGTACCGTGGTGCCGAGTATGTCGTCGATTTCTTGCCCAAGGTCAAAGTTGAAGTGGCTGTGAAAGACGACGACGTAGAGCGTTGCGTGGACGCCATCGTGAAAGCGGCCCGTACCGGCAAAATTGGCGACGGCAAAATTTTCATCACTTCCGTTGAGCGCGTCATTCGCATTCGCACGGGTGAACTGGACGACGATGCAGTTTAAGCATCAAGGTCAATGGGGCAATTGAGCCGTTGATCCTGCCCCCAAAAAACGCCGCAGTCTGCGGCGTTTTTTTTTGCACCACTGGATGAGCAGCGTTAGATGGATTCGCTTTGAAAGGGCGTTGGCAGGGCTGCAGCCTGGACCAAATTGGGCAGCAGTTGTTTGGCATCTGAATGGGTTTGGATCAAGTCCATTTGCCAAGACCCCATGAATTCGTGTGCCACCACTGAATTGAGAAAACTCAGCATGGTGTCGTAATAACCATTCAAATTCAGCAGGCCAATGGGCTTGTTGTGATAGCCCAGCTGGCGCCATGTCCAAACTTCGTAAAACTCTTCAAAAGTTCCTATGCCGCCTGGCAAGGCCAGAAAAGCATCGGCACGTTCGGCCATCAATTGTTTGCGCTCGTGCATGGTTTCAACGATGTGCAACTCTGTGCATTCGGTGTGTGCCCATTCTTTTTCAACCAGGGCACGGGGAATGACGCCGATAACTCTGCCGCCTGCTGCCAAAGTGGCATTGGCCACAATGCCCATCAGGCCGTTTCGGCCACCGCCGTACACCAATTGACCGCCATGCTGACCAATCCATTGGCCCACTTGGACTGCTGATTCCGCAAATTCAGGCTGGTCGCCTGCCTTAGAACCACAGTAAACGCACAAAGAGAATGCTGGCTCAGCCATGAATGAATTTCCAGATGGCCGCTGCCCAGATGCCCAGACACAACAGCAAGCTGAGCAGCACGGCAGCACTGCCCATGTCCTTGGCGCGTTTTGACAAAGCATGCCATTCGGTGCCAATGCGATCAATGGCCGTTTCAATGCCGGTGTTCAACAACTCAACCACCATCACAAAGATGACAGAGCCACACAGCAAAGCCACTTCAACCCACGTTTGGCCGAGCCAAAAAGCCAGTGGCAATAAGACGCAAGCCAAGATGGCTTCTTGCCTGAAAGCGGTTTCGCCCCATCCTGCTTTAAGTCCTGCAAGGGAATAGCCGCCCGCATGAAAAATACGCGACAAGCCTTTGCGTGCTTTTTGAGGATTGACGTTGAAGTCGGTCATGAGTTGGAAGCCGAAGTTGAAGGTGCTGGTGGTTTTTGGACGTCTACCAATTGTGTACCCGCCCAGACATCATGCCAATATTGTCCACGTGACTGAAAGCGACTTACAACGGCCCACACCATGACCCAACCCAAAACCAACACAGCAACTTCAGTGGCTGGCAATTGGAAGGGGGCTGTGATCAACATAGGGGGCAAAATCCAAACCCAACTGAGAAGATAACGCCAGAATGCGCGTGCTTGCGTTAAAGGTCGGCCCGATGTGTCTAGCACCCGAATGTGCCATGTCTTCATGGCCAATGTTTGACCCTTGGACCACAGCCAAGTGAAGTAAATGGCAAACACCAAAAATAGAAATGCTTGAAGCCCGTGACGATTGTGCAGGGCGTGTTTGGTTTGGCTAAGGGTGCCAAACAAATAGCCTGAAATGAACACAACGCCAAAGAGCAGCATGCCTTCGTACAACCAACAAGCCATTCTTCGGCCCAAGGAGGGCGTGACGAAGGGGGAGGGTTCTTGTGAAGCGGCTGTCTGCTCAGCTGTCGCAACTGTATTTGGCGAATCGCTCAACTCAGGGGCCTTCTGGAATCACGACGGGGGTGGGGAGGAGGGTTTTTTTATCGATCACGATGCTCGGTGTCGACTTGCCTGGGGTTTCTGCAGGCATTGACTTGTTGGGCATGCGAATCACTTTGTTGGGTGGTGCGGCTTGGGATGCAGTAGCGGCCCCTTGTATGCCCGTGGTTTGCTTGGCAGCAAGTTTCTTCTTTTCTTCAGGACTTAAAGCCTGATAAGCCTCCCATTGAGTTTTCTTCTCATCAGCAGCCAGGCTTTTGGTTTCGTTGAAAATCAAGCGAGCTTGCGCGCGTTGCTGAGGGCTTAAAGCGGCCCAATCGGCCATGCGTTCATGCAGGGTGGCTTGTTCTTTTGGGGACAAGTTGTCGAAATTGTTGGACATGGCCAGCCACTTGCTTTTTTGCGCCACACTGATTTGCGACCAGTGGGGGGCCAAGGGCGCCAAGGCTTTCTGTTGTTGAGGTTTCAAGGCTTGCCAGCCCGTATCTTGTGGCGCTTGCGTTGCTACCGGCTTGCCGCTTGGTGTGTTCGCATTTTGCGCAGACACACTGCCCAACCCCATGAGGATGAGACTGAAAGCGATGGCGAGAAAACCTTGTATTTTCAATCCGACACCTTTGCGGGCGATGGATTGGACTTCAAGTAAACCAAAAAGCCAGGGTCGGTGTAGGCATCGGGCGGCAGGTCATCGGTGAGAAGCTCGGCGTCGAGCGATGCGATTTCGTTGGTGCGGTGCTCATTTTGAAACACATGAATGCTGGCCAAGCCAAACAGCAAGGCCATCACGGGCAAGGCGGATGCCAAACGGCTCCACAAGTTCAGGCCTTCGTCGAGAGGATGGTTGCCATTTGCACCTGCCATCACCAGTTGGGGAATGGTGTTGAGGACAGGCTCGCGTTTACGCTGTGCCAAGGCTTGCATGCGCGCGGCCCGCAAACGCTCTGTGATGTCGTGAGGTAAGTCTGTGGCGTGATCGTTTAAACGGCGCGCTAGTGCCTGACCTAACCGGTCAACGCGTGTCATGTCGAGATTGGCTTGCGTTTTCATGTGTTAAATCCTTTGGCGCGAAGTGCTTTGCTCAGCGCCTGAACAGCCCGAGAACAGTGAGTTTTGACACTGCCTTCCGTGCAGCCCATGGCCGCTGCGGTTTCGGAAAGGTTCATCTCTTCCCAATAACGCAGCAGGAAGGCTTCCCGTTGACGCGGTGGCAATTCTTGAATTTCTGCCTCAATTTGGTGAAAAACCTGTTTTCGATGGGTTTGGTCCTCGGTGCTTTCGCCCAATCCTGGCTCGCCCAAACCGCCCAAATTCTCTAAAAAGTCAAAATCTTCGCCATCTGCGTCAGTCCCAAAGTCGCTCATGTTGGAGAACAAAGCGTTTCGGGTCTTTTGCCGGCGAAACCAATCGAGGGTGGTATTTGACAAAATTCGCTGGAACAGCATGGGCAGCTCGGCTGCTGGTTTGTCCCCGTAATGGGTGGCCAGCTTGATCATGCTGTCTTGCACGATGTCCAAGGCCGACTCCTCGTTGCGCACGTGGTACAGCGTGCGTTTGAAGGCGCGCTTCTCCGTGTTTTTGAGGAAATCTGAAAGTTCTTGATCGGTGGCCACAGCTTGCACCCATTTTGTGCGAGTCGGATTATGGCATTCTGGGCCCTATAATGCTGGGTTGCAATTGAAAAAACGCAAACGGATCACCATCCGGCCAAGGCACTTACATGTGCAGGCTTATGTTGGTGGTCTTAAGTTCTGATGCGACTTCACAAGAGTCCCGCAAAAGAGCACCCAAGGTTTTTCGTTAGAGAAATTCACAAAGGTTGAATATGGAAATCTCCAAAACAGAAATGGCCAATGCGGCCAACGTTGCTGCCGCGGCAGCTTCATCGTCCCCCGCAGAATTGCGCGGCGGCGAAATCCTCGTTAAAGCGCTCCAAGCCGAAAACGTCAAATACATCTGGGGTTACCCAGGTGGTGCTGTCTTGCACATTTATGACGCTTTCTTCAAACAAGACACCATTCAGCACGTGCTGGTTCGCCACGAACAAGCTGCAGTCCATGCGGCCGATGGCTATGCACGCGCAACTGGCGATGTCGGTGTGGCCTTGGTCACATCAGGTCCAGGTTTGACCAATGCCGTGACCGGCATTGCCACAGCCTATATGGACAGCATTCCCATGGTCATCATCAGTGGTCAAGTGCCCACTGCGGCCATTGGCCTTGATGCTTTCCAAGAGTGCGACACCGTGGGCATTACGCGTCCCATCGTCAAACACAACTTCTTGGTCAAAGACGCGCGCGACATGGCCGAGGTCATGAAGAAGGCTTTCCACATTGCTCGCAGCGGTCGCCCCGGCCCTGTGGTGGTCGACATTCCCAAAGACGTGTCTTTCAACAAGGTGCCCTACAACGGCTACCCCGAAACCGTTGAGATGCGCTCTTACAACCCTGTGCGCAAAGGCCACAGCGGACAAATTCGCAAAGCCCTTCAGTTGTTGATGGCCGCCAAGCGTCCTTACATTTACACCGGTGGCGGTGTGTTGCTGAGCAACGCCTCAGCCGAGTTGCGCCACTTGGTAGACATGCTGGGTTACCCCGTCACCAATACCTTGATGGGTTTGGGTGCTTATCCCGCCACCGATCCCAAGTTCCTCGGCATGCTGGGCATGCACGGCACTTGGGAAGCCAACAACGCCATGCAACACTGCGACGTGTTGTTGGCCGTGGGCGCACGTTTTGATGACCGCGTCATTGGCAATCCCAAACACTTTGCGCAAAACGAACGCAAGATCATTCACATCGACATCGACCCCTCTAGCATTTCTAAGCGCGTCAAGGTGGATGTGCCGATCGTGGGCGATGTCAAAGATGTCTTAACCGAACTCATCGCCATGATCAAAGAGTCTGGCCTCAAGCCCGACAACAATGCATTGGGTTCATGGTGGTCCACCATTGACGGCTGGCGCCAACGCAATTGCATGAAGTACGACAGCGAGAACACGCAAGTCATCAAGCCCCAAAAAGTCATTGAGACTTTGTATGGCATGACCAAAGACGCTGATGCCTACATCACGTCAGACGTGGGTCAACACCAAATGTGGGCTGCGCAGTACTACAAGTTTGACGAGCCCCGTCGCTGGATCAACTCGGGTGGTTTGGGCACTATGGGCGTGGGCATTCCCTACGCCATGGGCATCAAATTGGCCAAGCCTGATTCAGAAGTGTTCTGCGTCACTGGCGAAGGTTCTGTGCAGATGTGCATTCAAGAACTCTCTACCTGCTTGCAGTACAACACGCCCATCAAAATTTTGTCATTGAACAACCGCTATTTGGGCATGGTTCGTCAGTGGCAACAAATTGAATATTCGGGTCGTTACAGCCACAGCTACATGGACGCCTTGCCCGACTTTGTGAAGTTGGCCGAAGCCTA
>CANGCI010000036.1 GCA_947451995.1 Comamonadaceae bacterium
GAATCGCGCGGCCTCTCAGTCACCCTCATCAAGCTGGACCCGTACATCAACGTCGACCCAGGCACCATGTCACCGTTTCAACACGGTGAGGTGTTTGTCACCGACGATGGCGCCGAAACCGACCTGGATTTGGGCCACTACGAGCGCTTCATCAACACCCGCATGAAGAAGGCCAACAACTTCACCACGGGGCAAATCTACAAAAGCGTGCTTGAAAAAGAACGCCGCGGTGATTACTTGGGCAAAACCGTTCAGGTCATTCCCCACATCACCAATGAAATCCAAGACTACATCAAGCGCGGTGCGGGCTTTGGCACGCCCGAAGCGGTCGATGTGGCCATTGTCGAAATTGGCGGCACCGTGGGTGACATTGAGTCACTGCCCTTTTTGGAAGCCGTGCGTCAACTGAGCTTGCGCTTGGGCCCCAACAATGCCGCCTTCGTCCATCTCACGTATGTGCCTTGGATTGCGGCTGCAGGCGAGCTGAAAACCAAGCCCACACAACACACTGTGCAAAAACTGCGCGAAATCGGCATTCAGCCCGACGCCCTTTTGTGCCGTGCCGATCGCATGATTCCTGAAGACGAGAAAGACAAAATTTCTCTTTTCACCAATGTACAAAGCTGGGGCGTGATCTCCATGCCCGACGTCGACACCATCTACAAAGTACCCCGTGTTTTGCACGAGCAGGGCTTGGATGCTTTGATTTGCGACCGTTTGCACATCAACACACCGCCCGCCAACTTGAAGCGTTGGGACGATTTGGTTTACGAAACCGAACACCCTCAAGGTGAAGTGACCATTGCCATGGTGGGCAAATACGTTGAACTGTCCGACAGCTACAAATCGGTCAACGAAGCTTTGCGCCATGCCGGCATGCGCAACCATGTGCGCGTCAAAATTGAGCACATCGATTCCGAAACCATTTCGCCAGAAACCGTGGCGCAGTTGGCCAAGTTCGATGGTGTGTTGGTGCCCGGCGGTTTTGGCAAGCGCGGCGTTGAAGGCAAAATTCAAACGGCGCGTTTTGCACGCGAAAGCAAAGTGCCTTACCTTGGCATTTGCCTGGGCATGCAAGTGGCCACCATTGAATATGCGCGTCACGTTGCAGGCTTGACCAACGCCAACAGCACCGAGTTTGAACCCGACACACCCTTCCCCGTCATTGCCTTGATCAATGAATGGAAAGATGCCGATGGCACCATCCAAGTTCGCGATGCGCAATCTGATTTGGGCGGCACCATGCGCTTGGGCGCGCAAAGCTCTGACGTGTCGGAAGGCACTTTGGCACGTGACATCTATGGCCCTGTGGTCACAGAACGTCACCGTCACCGCTACGAAGCCAACGTAAACTACCTCGACACGCTGCGCAAAGCAGGCTTGGTCATCTCGGCCCTGACTCAGCGCGAACAACTGACCGAAATTGTGGAACTGCCCACTAACGTTCACCCTTGGTTTGTGGGTGTGCAATTTCACCCTGAATTCAAATCCACCCCTTGGGATGGACATCCTTTGTTCAATGCGTTCATCAAAGCGTCGATTGACCATCAAAAGGGTGCCAAGCACCTGAAAGCCGTTGCTTAAATCAAGCCAACAAGGAACACCATGAAACTGTGCGGATTTAATGTTGGCTTAGACCAGCGCTTCTTTTTGATTGCCGGCCCTTGCGTCATTGAATCTGAGCAATTGCAAATGGACACGGCAGGCACCTTGAAAGAGATCACGTCAGCCTTGGGCATCCCCTTCATCTTCAAGAGCAGTTACGACAAAGCCAACCGTTCTTCTGGCAGCACCTTCCGCGGTCCTGGCATGGAAAAAGGTTTGGAAATCTTGGCCAAAGTAAAGCGTGAACTTCACGTCCCCATCCTCACCGATGTGCACACCGAAGCCGACATCCCTACGGTGGCCGCCATCGTGGACGTGTTGCAAACCCCCGCTTTCTTGTGCCGTCAAACCGACTTCATTCGCGCAGTGGCGCAATCGGGCAAACCGGTCAACATCAAGAAGGGTCAGTTCTTGGCCCCTCACGACATGAAGAACGTGATTGACAAAGCCCGTGCTGCAGCGCGCGAAGCTGGTTTGCCCGAAGACAACTTCATGGCTTGCGAGCGCGGCGCCAGCTTTGGTTACAACAACTTGGTGTCTGACATGCGCAGCTTGGCCATCATGCGCGAAACGGGCGCACCCGTGGTCTATGACGCCACCCACTCCGTTCAATTGCCTGGCGGCCAAGGCACCAGCTCTGGCGGTATGCGAGAGATGGTGCCTGTGTTGTCGCGTGCAGCCGTTGCGGTGGGCGTGGCAGGTCTGTTCATGGAAACACACCCCAACCCTGCACAAGCCATGTCGGACGGCCCCAATGCCGTGCCTTTGCAGCACATGAAGGCCTTGCTGGAAACCTTATTGGAACTTGACGCAGTAACCAAAAAGAACCCTTTCCTCGAAAACAATTTCCAGTGATTGATTGCATGATCCGACTTGGGTTTTGGGATTGAACGATTTTTAATTTAGACAGAGAGAAGTAAACATGAGTGCGATTGTTGACATTGTGGGCCGTGAAATCTTAGACAGCCGCGGCAACCCCACCGTTGAATGCGATGTGTTGTTAGAGTCTGGTGTGATGGGCCGTGCCGCAGTGCCTTCTGGCGCTTCTACCGGCAGTCGTGAAGCCATCGAATTGCGTGATGGCGACAAGAGCCGTTACCTGGGCAAAGGTGTATTGAAAGCGGTTGAGCACATCAACACCGAAATCTCAGAAGCGGTATTGGGCCTCGACGCCTCCGAGCAATCTTTCCTCGACAAAACCTTGATCGACCTGGACGGCACCGACAACAAGAGCCGCTTGGGCGCCAATGCCATGTTGGCTGTGTCGATGGCCGTGGCACGTGCTGCAGCTGAAGAATCTGGCCTGCCCTTGTACCGATACTTTGGCGGCATGAACGGCTGCCAATTGCCCGTGCCCATGATGAACGTCATCAATGGCGGCGCACACGCCAACAACAACCTCGACTTGCAAGAGTTGATGATCATCCCCGTGGGCGCGCCAAGCTTCCGCGAAGCCGTGCGTTACGGTGCTGAAGTGTTTCACGCTTTGAAGAAAATCATTCACGACAAAGGCATGAGCATTGCCGTGGGTGACGAAGGCGGCTTTGCGCCCAACGTGCCCAACCACGAAGCAGCCATCCAAATGATTTTGGACGCCATCAGCGCAGCCGGTTACACCGCTGGCGAGCAAATTGCCATTGGCCTCGATTGCGCTGCCAGCGAGTTCTACAAAGACGGCAAATACGAACTCGAAGGCGAAGGCTTGTCCTTAACTGGCGAGCAGTGGATTGACATGTTGGCCACTTGGGTCGACAAGTACCCCATCATCAGCATTGAAGACGGCATGGCCGAAGGTGACTGGGATGGTTGGAAATTGCTCACTGAGCGTTTGGGCAAAAAAGTTCAAATCGTGGGCGACGACTTGTTCGTGACCAACACCAAGATTTTGAAAGAAGGCATCGACAAAGGCATTGCCAATTCGATCCTGATCAAGATCAACCAAATTGGCACCTTGACCGAAACTTTTGCGGCCATCGAGATGGCCAAGCGCGCGGGTTACACCGCCGTCATCAGCCACCGCTCAGGTGAAACTGAAGACTCCACCATTGCCGACATTGCCGTGGGATTGAACGCCGGCCAAATCAAAACGGGTTCCATGAGCCGCAGCGATCGCATGGCCAAATACAACCAACTGTTGCGCATTGAAGAAGACTTGGGCGACGTGGCCGAGTACCCAGGTCGTTCAGCGTTTTACAATTTGCGCTAATCTGCCGTCATACGCACCCACAGACCTTTTCAATGCTCATGGAAAACCGCTTTTTGCCAGCCGTCCTGATCGCCTTGCTGCTGATCTTGCAAGGACAGATTTGGCTTGGCAAAGGCGGCGTTCCCACTGTCATCGAGCTTGAAAATAAAATCAAAGAGCAAAACGAGTTGAATGCCAAAGCCAAGCGCATCAATGGCCAACTCAGCTCCGAGGTGAACGACCTGAAAGAAGGTTTGAACGCTGTCGAAGAGCGCGCCCGCCATGAACTGGGCATGGTCAAGTCCAACGAAATTTTCGTGCAGATCGAAAAATGATGGACCCGGTCGAATTGGCCGGTTTCGTGTTGTCCTTGGCCATGGTGTATTGCAACATCAAAGAAATACATTGGGGCTGGCCCTTGGCCATACTCAGCTCAGCCCTTTACGGCTTGGTGTTCTGGAACAGCCAACTCTACGGCGAAGCCTCCTTGCAAGTGATGTTCGTTTTGACTGCGTTATGGGGCTGGTATCAATGGCGCAAAGGCACGCAGTCGGTCAACCCCGACGTGCAGACAACCTCCCCGCTGAAGATCAGTCAACTGAACTCTATCGAACTCAAACAAGCTGCGGCCGCCACCCTGTTGGCATGGCCTGTCATGGCGTATTTTTTAAACCGCTACACCGACAGTGATGTGGCCATTTGGGATGCCTTGGTCACGACCCTCAGTTTGCTAGGGCAATATTTACTCGCCAAAAAGAAAATCGAAAATTGGTGGGTATGGCTGGTGGTCAACATCATCACAGTGGGTTTGATGTTGGTGAAGTCACTTTGGCTGACCGCCCTGCTGTATGTGTTGTTTGCCATCCTCAGCTACATCGGCCTTAAAGCATGGCGGACTCAACATGGGCGCTGAAGTCATTCGCATTGCCCTCTTGGGCGCCGAAAGCACCGGCAAAACCAGCTTGAGTTTGGGCATCGCCCAAACCCTTCAATCTCTAGGATTGAGTGCCACGGTGGTTCCCGAAGTTTTGCGCGAATGGTGCGACTCGCGGGGCAGAACGCCACTTCAACACGAACAAGCCGACATTGCGCAAGAACAAGCCCATCGCATCTTCGGCCTTGCTTCAGGCTGGGTCATCGCCGACACCAGTCCTTTGATGACCGCCATTTACAGCGATTTCATTTTTCAAGACAAAAGCCTCTATGCCGACGCGTTAGCGCATCAGGCTCAATTTGATTTGACCCTGATCATGGGCTTGGACATTGCGTGGGTACCCGATGGTTTGCAACGCGATGGGGCCCATGTGCGCGAGCCCATTGACGCCCTGCTTCGGCAAGCACTGAGCAGTGCCAGCATCCCTTTCAAGGTGATCTATGGCCAACATGATGCCCGTTTGAATGCGGCCCTCATGGCGATTCAACAAGGCATCGATCCACTTCGAGCAGACATTGGCAAGCAGCTGGCCTCTTTCAAGTCAGCGCAAACACAACGCGAGGGAGCGCAGTTTGGATTGAACCAAGGCAAGACAGCCTGGCGCTGTGATTTATGCAGCGACTCAGACTGTGAACATCGCCTGTTCAGTGACCTGCTTCAAGCCAAGGGCTAGTGAACTGAAGGACCGGTTGGCGGCGTGACGTCGGGTTGCGTGAAGAGGCTTGCCGCATCAACGGGGTCAAAGTGATATTGCTTGCCGCAAAACTCACAACCCACTTCAATGTTTTCGCGTTCGGACAAAATACTTTCAACCTCTTCCACGCCCAAGCCTTTGATCATGCGGCCCACGCGCTCGCGACTGCAGCTGCAATGAAACTTGGGCCCGGCTTCGCCCACCAAAGGTTCAAAGCGAAGCAAGGGCTCTTCCCAGAAAAGACGGTGCAACACAGTCTCAACGTCCAGTCCCAACAACTCTTCGGCTTTCAAGCTTTTGGCCAAAATAGAAATTCGGTTGTAGTCTTCGCTTTGACCCAAGGCTGCTTCGCGTTCGACCGCATCGTACTTGCCAGCCAAATTGCCAACGCCCTCCAATGGCAAGCGTTGGATCAAAATGCCTGCAGCCACCTCCATGTTGGCCGCCAAGACCAAGGTGGTATCGAGTTGCTCTGATTGCAGCATGTAGTGCTCCAGCACTTCGCTCAATTTTTCAAGCTTCTCTTTCTGGTCACCAAACAAGGGCACCACCCCTTGGTAAGGCTGCTGTCCGGGCAAACGATCGAGCGGGTCCAGGGTGATGGCACAACGACCTTCGTTGTTTTGGTTCACCATCTGACTCAGGCTGGCATCTGCGGCCACTTCGCCTTGGAGGGTGGCGGTTGCACGCACCCCAAAGTCGGGCTGCACTTCCACCACTGCTAACTTGACAGGACCATCACCAAAGACTTGCAAGACCAAAGCACCATTGAATTTGATGTTGGCTTGCATCAAAACAGCAGCCGCAGACATCTCACCCAAAAGGGCAGTCACAGGCGCGGGATAGGCACCGGTTTCGTTGTTGGCGGCACGGCGCTTGAGAATCTCTTGCCAAGCATCGGTCAAGCGAACCACGGCGCCCCGAACGGGCAAGCCCTCAAAAAGAAATTTATGAAGTTCAGACAATTTTTTTCAAACCTGATTGAAAGCGATGTGCGTTGGCGATGTAGCGTTGGGCCGACATGCGAAGGCCTTGCATTTGTTCGGGCGTGAGTTCACGAACAACTTTGGCGGGCGAGCCCATGATCATGGAACCATCGGGAAACTCTTTGCCCTCGGTGACCAAAGACCCCGCACCCACCAAACAATTCTTGCCAATTTTGGCGCCATTCAGAACCACCGCGCCGATGCCAATGAGGGATTCATCGCCAATGGTGCAACCGTGCAGCATCACTTGGTGGCCTACTGTGACGTTTTTGCCAATGGTCAAAGGCTTGTTCATGTCGGTGTGCAGCACGCTGCAGTCTTGAATGTTGGAGCCTTCGCCAATGCTGATCAGTTCGGTATCACCACGCACAACGGTGCCAAACCAAACGCTGGCATTGGCGGCCAATTCGACGGCACCGATGACCTGCGCACTGTCTGCCACCCAGGCACTTTCAGCCACCACGGGCGCTTTGCCATCCAATGAATAAATTGCCATTTCAGACCTCTTTAGCCTTGACTCAAAACCTCCATTGTAGGCACCCCTAAAATAGGGCATGCCGCGCGCTGAAACGCCCCCCATTGAGACCGACCTCCGACAGGCCGTCCTGACGCCCTTGCGCGAGCAAAATGCCGTTCGCAAGGCCGAGCTGACTTTGGCGCTGTCCGAGACATTGGAGGTGGCCACCCAAGCCAGCATCGCCGATCCTGGCGACATTCCGGGTCGCCCAGCACAGCCTGTCTTGGTGTCTCACACCAGCCTCAAAGCCAAACCCCTGAACACAGCCGAGGGCCGCGCCCTTTTGCTGCATGCCATTGCCCACATCGAACTCAACGCCATTGATTTGGCCCTCGATGTGGTGTGGCGCTTCAAGGGCATGCCAGAAGACTTTTACCGAGACTGGGTGCGCATTGCCAAAGAGGAAGCCAAACACTTTTTGCTGCTTCAAAAGCATTTGGTGGGCATGGGCTTTGACTATGGCCCCTTCCCTGCGCACAACTCTTTATGGGACATGGCCGAGCGCACCAAAGGCGACATCTTGGCGCGCATAGGTCTGGTGCCCCGAACCATGGAAGCTCGGGGTCTGGATGCATCCCCCGGCGTGAAGAACAAATTGATCAGCGCTGGCGACCTGGCAGCTGGCCGCATTTTGGACATCATCTTGGAAGATGAAATTGGCCATGTGGCAGCGGGCAATCGCTGGTACCGACATGTCTGCCAAGCTCGCGGCCTCGATCCCATTGCCACCTACCGCGAATTGATCGTTCAATACGATGCACCCAAACTCAAATCGCCCTACAACCTCGAAGCACGGCGCTTGGCTGGCTTTGACGATGAAGAACTGAATTACTTGGCAGCCAACGGCTTGTAAAAAATACCATGACGCTCATCGATGCCAGCTTCAAAGGTTTTCCGGGTCACCTTGCCCCGCTTGAAATGTCTCAAATTGGCGAACAAGACTGGTCGCTGCTCAAAGGCCACCTGCCCTTTCCTTTGGCGGTTCTCAAACAATCCGCGCTGACGCACAACTTGGCATGGATGCAGGATTTTTGTCAAACCCGCGGATTGGACATTGCACCGCATGGCAAAACCACCATGTCGCCCGAACTTTACCGGCTGCAATTGCAGGCAGGCGCATGGGGCATCAGTTTTGCAACTGTCTTTCAAGCAAGTCTGGGCATTCGCAATGGCGTGGAACGCATCATCATTGCCAACCAAGTTTTTCAAGAAGCCGATCTCGACACATTGTCAAACCTCCTGCGCCAACATCCTGCAGTCAAGGTGCACTTCTTGGTGGACTCCCAGGCGCACATTGATGCCATAGAAAGATGGCGCGCATCGCGCGCTTCAGAAACCGTCTTCACGGTGCTGATTGAATTGGGCATTGACGGCAAGCGAACAGGTTGCCGCGATCATGCACAAGCCATGGCCTTGGCCAGAAGCATCAAAAGCACCGCTGGGCTGCGCTTGAGTGGCATTGAATGCTACGAAGGATCCTTGGCCACCTGCCATCATGTGCATGACCAAGCGGCTGTTGCAGCGCTCATGTCACGCGTGCAAAGGCTCGCCAAAGAATGTGAAGACGAAGACCTGTTTGAATGCGATGAAGTTTTGCTGACAGCAGGCGGTTCTGCCATTTTCGATTTGGTTGCCGCACATCTCAAGCCGCTGCTCAGTCGTCCTGTCCGTGGCGTCTTGCGTTCAGGATGCTACTTGACCCACGACCATGTGCATTACAAACAAATGCTGAAATGTGTGGGTGAACGATTGCAACTCACGGAGACCCTCAAGCCCGCATTGGAGGTCATCAGTTGCGTCCAATCCTGCCCCGAGCCAGGGTTGGCACTTTTGTCCATGGGCAAGCGTGATGTCTCATTTGACATGGATTTACCTGTCCCTGTTTGGCGCGCCAAATTGAATGACTTGGCAACACAGGGCGTCCCTGGGCATTGGGAAATCACCGCATTGAATGACCAACACGCTTATTTGCGGTTTGATGCCAAAGCACCCGTGCAAGAACATCCCTTTGTGGGCCTGATTGTGGGAAGCGGCATTTCACACCCCTGCACCACTTTTGACAAATGGCGATGGATGCCAGTGGTCAACAATCACTACGAAGTGATGGATGCAGTCTCCATTCATTTCTAGAAGGTCATCAACCTCGCGGGTGATGCTGCGCATGCAAGTTCTTCAAGCGCTCCCGCGCCACATGGGTGTAGATGGTGGTGGTCGAAATATCGGCATGCCCCAACAGCACCTGAACTGACCTTAAATCGGCGCCGTGGTTCAGCAAATGCGTGGCAAACGCGTGTCGCAAGGTGTGCGGCGACAAGGGCGCTGTGATGCCCGCGATCACGGCATACTTTTTGATCAAACCCCAGAACATGATGCGCGACATGGCGGTGCCTGCTTTGGGGCCACTGGTCGTCACAAACAAGTCTTCGGTTTGTTTGGCGCCCAGCAAAGCACCACGGGCGTTTTGCATGTAGTTGAGCAAGCTGTCTCGGGCCATGTCCCCAAAAGGCACCAGACGCTCTTTGCTGCCCTTGCCCATGATGCGCAAGATGCCTTCGTTCAAAGAGACATGCAAGGTTTTGAGCTTGACCAACTCTGATACGCGCAAGCCACTGGCGTACAACAACTCCAGCATGGCTTTGTCACGCAAGCCCAACGCTGTGTTGGCATCGGGCGCCGACAACAGTGCATCCACTTGGTCTTCTGACAAGGTTTTGGGCACACGCAAGGCTTGCTTGGCGGCCAGCATTCGGAGGGTGGGATCGATTTGGACAATGCGCTCTCGCAATGCCCAACGGTAGTAGCGCTTGAAAACTGTGAGTCGCCGATTGGCCGAGGTAGCTTTGGAGAGGCTGTGCCTTGCGGCAAAGTAAGCCTGCAAGTGCGACTCTTGAACACTGTCGAGTGGCGTGCCAGAAGATGTCTGGAGCCACGCTGCCAATGCCGACAAGTCTCTGCGGTAAGCAGCCAAGGTGTTGGCTGACAAACCATCTTCAAGCCAAACCGCATCAACAAAGCGGTCGATGGCGGCTTGGCTGTCGGGCGTCATCAGTCCAATTTGAGTTTTTGATCGTCCACAACTTTTTTGTAGATCTCAAACTCAGCTTTGATTTGCGCAGCAAACTGCTCGGGTGTGTTGGCCACAATCAAAGAACCTGTGTCTTCAATGCGTTTGCGAACAGCAGGATCTTCGAGGGCTTTTTTAACACCGCCGCTGATTTTGTCGACCACTTCTTTGGGCAAATTCTTGGGACCCAAAATGCCGTAATAGGCCATGCGATTGACTGGCTCCAGACCGACTTCTTTGAAAGTGGGCACATTGGGCAGCTGCGACAAACGTTGGGGTGCCGCCACCACGATGGGGATCAGCTTGCCCGTTTGAATGAAAGGCAAGGCTGAAGGCATGTTGTCAAAAATGATGGGCACTTGACCTGCCACTGTGTCGTTCAATGCAGGACCTGCACCGCGGTAAGGAATGTGCGTGATGAAAACGCCTTGCAAGCTTTTCCACAACTCCGTTTGCAAGTGGCCAATGCCGCCTGTACCGGACGATGAATATGAATATTTGCCTGGGTTCTTTTTGAGCTCAGCTACAAAATCTTTGTAGTTGCGCGCAGGAAAGCTGGGGTGCACCGCAATCACATTGGGGGTGGCCGCAATGTTGATGACGGGTGTGAAATCTGTAATGGGGTTGTACGGATTTTTGGGGTTGATGGCAGGGTTGGCAGCCGTGGTCGACACAGTGGCCATGCCAAGGGAATAACCATCAGGTGCAGAACGCACAGTTTCAGAGGCACCCACCACACCGCCGCCACCGGCTTTGTTTTCCACAATCACCGACTGACCCAAGGCTTTGCCCAAAGGTTCGGCAATGACGCGGGCCACGATGTCTGTGGTGCCGCCTGGCGCAAATGGCACCTGCAACTTGATCACTTTGTTGGGGTAATTTTGAGCCCAAGCCGCACCCGATGCAGCACCCAAAATGACACAAGTAGCTGTTGCTACCAAACTTGTACGACGGTCCATCTGAACTCCTTCTTTTAACTTCTCAGCATCATAAGCAATAACTCAAGCACTTAGAAGGCAGAAACATCAAAGTCTGCCGTTATGCTTGGGGGGTGAATTTCGCCCAACTTTTATTCCCCGACTTCTCGCTCATTCTGTGCGGCTACTTTTTGTGCCGTTACACAGCACTGAACCGCCCCGTTTGGCAACAAGCCGAGTACTTGGTCTATTATTTTTTATTCCCAGTTTTGCTGTTTCACTCCATTGTGAAAAGCCCCTTGGATATTCAGGCCACTTCAAGTTTTTTGCTGGCCGGTATCAGCATGGGCCTGATGGCCATTGCCCTGTCTTACAGCCTGCCCTACTGGCCCTGGCTTGGCAAGCACATTGACAGACGCGACCATGCCGCCAGTGCACAAGCCGGCTTTCGATTCAATTCCTTCATCGCCCTGGCCTTGGTGGAGCGGCTTGCAGGCCCACAAGGTCTCTTGCTGATTTCAGTGCTGATTGGCTTTTGTGTGCCCATGTTCAATGTGGGTGCTGTATGGCCCATGGCACGTCACGGCGAAAGTGGCTTCTTGAGAGAACTGATTCGAAACCCACTCATTTTGGCCACCACGGGCGGTTTGGCTTTCAATCTGCTGGGACTTCGAATTCCCGCATTCATGGACCCCACCTTGTCACGCATTGGCGCAGCCTCTCTGGCTTTGGGCTTGATGTCTGCCGGCGCTGGCATGGAGCTCAAGGCACTCAACCAAGGCAAACTCTTGGGCACCATGGTCTTGACTTTCAAGCACTTGGTTTTACCTTGTTTGGCATGGGGCTTGGCGCAATATTTCGAGCTCAACTCGCTGCAAACCACTGTGCTGTTGATTTTCTCGGCCCTGCCCACGGCGTCCACCTGCTATGTCTTGGCGGCACGCATGGGTTACAACGGGCCTTACGTGGCCGGCTTGGTCACACTCTCCACCCTGCTGGGCATGCTCAGTTTGCCCTTTGCCTTGGGCGTGCTGCGCGACCTGCGTTTTTAAACGCCTTGCTTCAAAGACCAAGCCACTTGCTCTTGCACCACAGGGTCTGTGTGGCTTGCCCAGCGTTGAAGCCCTTGACGCAAAGCTTGTCTTTGATCTTCTGACAATTGAGTTGGCTGGGCCAAGGCATTGCCTGCAGCCAAAGCCACGTTGCGAAGCCACCTGACATGGCCAATTCGCCGAATGGCGCTGCCCTCGGTCATGCGCAAAAAGGTGGCTTCGTCCCACGCCAACAAATCGACCAACTCGGGTTCGCTCAGCGCTTGACGTGCGTCAAAGTCGGGCAAAGGGCTGCGCTTGGCAAACTTATTCCATGGGCATACCCACTGGCAATCGTCACAGCCATAGATGCGATTGCCAATGGCGGCTCTGAACTCGATCGGAATCGGTCCATCCTGTTCAATGGTGAGGTAGGAAATGCAGCGTCTGGCGTCCAGCTGATAGGGTGCCACGATGGCTTGCGTCGGACACACATCGATGCAGGCAGAACAAGTGCCACAGTGATCGGAGACAGTCTCAGTGAACGGCAAAGCCAAGTCGACAAACAGTTCACCCAAAAAGAAGAACGAGCCTGCTTCTCTTTGCAAGACCAAGGTGTTTTTACCGCGCCAGCCAAGGCCGCTGCGCACTGCCAATTCGGCTTCCATCACGGGTGCCGAATCGGTGAACACGCGGTGTCCAAATGGTCCTAACAAGGCCGCCATGCGTTCTTGCAATTTTTGCAATCGACTGCGCAAGACCTTGTGATAGTCGCGCCCCCTGGCATACACAGACACCACGCCCTGCTGCGCTTGTTCGAGGTTCTGCCAGGCCGATTCAGCTGAGAGCTTGGCCACATTGCCGGGCAAGTAGTCCATGCGCACCGTGATCACACTGACCGTACCGGGCACCAATTCTGCAGGCCGGGCACGTTTCAGCCCGTGGCTTGCCATATAGTTCATGCTGCCGTGAAAACCTGCCGCCAGCCAAGCCTCTAATCCCGGCTCAGCTTCGGTCAAATTCACACCTGTCACGCCAATTTGAGAAAATCCCAATTCCCGGGCTGCTGATTGCAGCTCAACCCACACTGCCGCGGCGTCCACAGGGCGCGCTGGCGATGCATTTGAAAGAGATTGATGAGCGGTGTTCACCCAGCGATTGTAGGAACTCTGAAGCCTCCAGCTTCGGCCCACTGGCTGTGGACGGACGAAATCGCCACGCAAGCGTATGCCCAAGCCTTGGCACAGCAGCCAGGTTTGCAAAACGCATACATCGAACTGGTGGGTGATTTAGGGGCAGGCAAAACCACTTTCGTGCGTCATTTGCTCAAGTCTCTGGGTGTTCAAGGCCGCATCAAAAGTCCAACTTATGCCGTGGTTGAACCACATGAGGGGATTCTCCCCAGCAGCCAAGCGCCCCTGGCCATTTGGCATTTCGATTTTTACCGTTTCAACGATCCCCAAGAATTTGAAGAGGCAGGTTTTCGAGATCTTTTTGCCAGCACCGGTTTGAAAATCGCCGAATGGCCCAATCAAGCACAAGGCATGTTGCCACTCGCCGACCTTCAGCTGACCTTGACTGTCAACGAGCAAGAGGTTCGTCAAGTTCAAGGCGTGGCCAGCACCTTGCAGGGTCAGGCTATTTTGATGGGCCTGTTGGCGGCCTTACCCCCCTCGGCTCACCATGCAAATTCAACGTCGTGATTGGCTCAAGGTTTCCAGCCTGGCTTTGATGCTGGGATGGGCCGACATCAGCAAAGGCGCTAGCCTGATGGCCGTGCGCGTTTGGCCTGCCAAAGACTACACACGGGTCACCTTGGAATCGGACGTTGCGCTCAAAACCAAGTACACCTTTGTCCCCTCACCCCCTCGCTTGGCCATCGACATTGAAGGCTTGGAGCTGAACCCCTCTATCAAGGAGTGGGTCGGCAAAATCAAACCCGATGACCCCAACATCACGGGCGTGCGGGTGGCGCAAAACAGTCCGGGCATCGTACGCATGGTGTTTGATTTGAAGCAAGCGGTGCAACCGCAAGTGTTTGCATTGACACCCGTAGGCGCCTATCAACATCGCTTGGTGTTGGACTTGTATCCCACAGCCCCCGTTGACCCCCTTGAAAGTTGGATTGCAGAGCGCACCCAAAGCAACGACCCCTTGAGCGACTGGCTCAACAAACAAGCCAATGCCACGCGTCCCAGCGCCAGCAACTCCCCCACACCACCGGCTGAAGCCAATGCACCCGCCAACATCCCAGCTGGCAATGCTTCAATCACCGATCGTTTGATCATTGTGGCCATCGATGCAGGCCATGGCGGCGAAGACCCCGGTGCCATTGGCCCCAACGGCACCAAAGAAAAAGACGTGGTCTTGCAAATTGCCTTGAAACTGCGCGATCGCATCAATGCAAGCAGCGTCAAGGGCAGCCCCATGCGCGCTTACTTGACGCGCGATGCCGACTACTTTGTACCCCTGCATGTGCGCGTCCAAAAAGCACGCAAAGTGCAAGCCGATCTGTTTGTCAGTGTGCACGCCGACGCCTTCTTCACACCCAATGCGCAAGGTGCCAGTGTGTTTGCACTGAGCCACGGCGCGGCATCCAGCAGTGCAGCCCGGTGGATGGCACAACAAGAAAACAAAGCCGACTTGATTGGCGGCATGAACTTTGGCGTGAAAGACTCGCAAGTGCAACAAGCCTTGCTTGACATGAGCACGTCTGCACAAATCAAAGACAGCTTGAACTTGGGCGGCGCTATTTTGCGAGAGATTGGCGGCGTGGGCCGATTGCACAAACCCAAGGTTGAACAAGCTGGGTTTGCCGTGTTGAAAGCACCCGATATTCCCAGTGTGTTGGTCGAAACCGCCTTCATCAGCAACCCAGATGAAGAAGCCAAACTGTCAGACCCCAACTACCAAAACAGCGTGGCCGACGCCTTGGTCAAAGGGCTGCAAAAATACTTTGAACGTAACCCACCTTTGGCGCGAAAGCGCAGCACCTGATCAGACGGCTGGAAAGGCCTGCATGCGGGCGCGAACTTCTTCCCAACGCGCAGGGTCGCAGCCGCGGCGCATCACCACCAAGGTGGCACTGGCCAGTGCATGTACCAAGACATCTTTCAAAGTTGCATCAGCGGCTTGTGAAGCCCATGACTTCAAATCAGGGGCATGGACATCGGCATCTGCATGATGCAATGCGCAAGCCAACAAGCCCGCCAAGAAACTATCGCCAGCCCCCACGGTGTCGACCACTTTCACTGGTGCAGCCTCACGAGCTGCGTAGACCTTGATCTCATTGCCCCGACGAACCAACAGCCTCGCGCCTTCAGCACCCAAGGTCAAGGCCATCCACTGCGCCGAGCCCAACTGCATCAAATGCAGGGCTTGGTCCATGGGCGTCTCGCCAGGCAGTTGCAGATGAGCCAAGTCCTCGTCACTGGCTTTCAGGACATCAGCGCACTTGGCCATTTCTAAAACATGCGCACGGTACGCCGCCAAATCGGGCATCACGGAAGGTCGCAAATTCACATCCACCACAATCCAACGACCAGCCGTCTTTTGCGCTTTCAACCAAGGCAGGTAATGCGATGCATCGGCAGGGTCTAGGGCCAAACAGCCCGTGCAGGCAATTTCCAATTGGGGCTGAGCTTGGCAAATGGCATTCATGGATGCTGCAGAAATTTGCCGATCGGCCACGCCCTCTCGGTAAAAAGCATAGTCTGGATGACCGTGTGCGTTCAATGCCACCACGGCCAAAGACGTGGTTTGAGGCACGGGTGCAGGCATGGCCAGTTGAACCCCGTCGTCCGTCAAAGCCTGCGCCAATTGACGACCGAAACGGTCACTGGACAAGGGGTTTTGATACAAAGTCGGCACATTTTGCCGGCCCAAGGCACGCGACAAATTGAACACAGCCCCACCCAAGCAAGGCTGGAAATTGCCATTGGCTTGGGAGACCAAATCGATCAAGGCTTCGCCAGCAGTGACCACACGGGGTGCAGCCTGTGTATCGCGGGTCTGAGGTGTCTTCAGTGTCATCCGCACATTTTAAGATTGGCGCGCCCGCCAAGCGCCCCACAAGGCGAACAAACCGGGTACGAAAATCATGGCCCAGATGATTTGGCTTAAGTAGGCTTTGACGAAAGCTGTTTCGCCAAAGAAATATCCGGCCAAGGTGAGGCCACAGACCCAAAGAAAACCGCCTGTCACGTTGAATGCCACAAAACGCGAGGGGGTCATGGCCGCCACACCGGCCACAAAGGGCACAAAAGTGCGAATGAAAGGCATGAACCTGGCCAAAACCACGGTGATGCCGCCATAGGTCTCGTAAAAATGGTGCGCTTTGTCAAAGGCAGCACGGTTGAAAAATCGCGAGTTTTCCCATTGAAACACCTTGGGTCCAAAGTACCGGCCCCAACGGTAATTGACCTGATCGCCCGCGATGGCGGCCACCAACAAGAGGCCCATGGCCAAAGGCAGGCTGAGCAGGCCGGTGCCGCACAACGTGCCGACCACAAACAAGAGGGAGTCGCCGGGCAGAAATGGCATGACCACCAGACCCGTCTCTACAAACACAATCAGGAACAGCAAGACGTAGACCCACGTGCCGTAATTCGCAACGAAGGCTTCCAAATAGCGGTCGACGTGAAGTACAAAGTCCAGCAATTGCATCAAGGTGTCCATGGGCCAATTATCCCTGTCTTCTGCCCCTTCAAGGTCGGCGCCAAGCCAGGGGCTGGAACACCTACAATTTGAGGATGAGCCAGCCCCAACCCCGACGAACCATTCGTGAACTCCCCGATGTGCTGATCAGCCAGATTGCGGC
>CANGCI010000037.1 GCA_947451995.1 Comamonadaceae bacterium
AATTGCAAGCCGCATTGCGCGCTGACAATTACAGCGACTTTGGCAGCAGCGTGAATCCTAAAGTAGGCTTCCGTTACACAGTGTCTCCCACTGCAGTGATCCGTGGTTCAGCCAACACTGGCTTCCGCGCACCTTCATTGGATGACGTGTTCGGTCCTCAGTCACGCACCTTCTCAAGCAATGCTTATGACGATCCTTTGTTGTGCCCTGGCGGCAAAGCAACTGCTGCTGGCATCACATCACGTGATTGCGGACAGCAAACGCAAGCTCTGAACGGTGGCAACCCTGACGTTCAACCAGAGAAGTCCAAAGCATTCAGCATTGGTACAGCGTTCCAGCCAGCCAAAAACTTGTTGATGACAGTTGACTTCTGGAATGTTCGTGTGAACAGCCAAATTGGCTCATTCCCTGAACAAACCATTTTTGACGATCCAGCAAAATACGCTAGCAAAATCATTCGTTGCAACACTTTGAGTGCTGCCGAAGCTGCTAACTGGGAACGTTGCCAAGTGGTTGCAGGCTCTAACGCCATTGCCTACATCAAAACATTGACCGACAACTTGGGCAATGTGAAGACCAATGGCTTGGATTTCAGCGCTGCTTACTCCACCACCATTGCTGGTTTGAAAACCAACTTCAACTACGATGGTACCTTCGTCAACAGCTACAAATACCAACGTGAAATCAATGGCGAGTACATTGAAAACGTCGGTAAGTACAAAGACTCTAGCCCCATCTTCCGTTGGAAGCACAACCTGACAACCACCATGGCACAAGGTAACTACCGTTACAGCGCTGGCGTGCGTTACATGTCTGGTTACACCGATGAGAATGCCGATCCTTCATACATCAATGAAGTGAAGTCATACACATTGGTTGACTTCGGCGTAAGCTACACAGGTATCAAGAACCTGACATTGGGTGCCGTTGTTCGCAACGTGTTTGATGTGAAACCACCTTTCTCCAACCAAGGTGCCACATTCCAACAAGGTTACGACCCACGTTACACAGACCCCCTGGGTCGTGCATTGGCCGTGAAAGCGAACTACAAGTTCTAATCACCACAGTCCCAGATCATGTCTGGGACTGGCCACAAAAAACCGCTCCTCTGAACTGACCCCATTAAGTTGGACGGTTTAAGAAGCTGATTAGGCCATAGAGGGCTGAGTTCTGTATTGCACAGGACTCAGCCCTTTTAATTTGGTCTTGATCCGGTCGTTGTTGTAGTAGTGAATGTATTCCTTCAAGCCCGCCTCAAGCTCTTTGATATTCTCGAATTTGTTCAAATAGAAGTACTCCGATTTGAGCGTTCCGAAGAAGCTCTCCATCGCCGCGTTGTCCAGGCAATTTCCTCTTCTACTCATGCTTTGCGTTAAGCCTCTGGCCACAAGTTGGCGCTGATATGAGCCCATCTGGTATTGCCACCCCTGATCTGAGTGAAGCATTGGTGCTTCGCCATTGCCAAGTTTGCTCAATGCCTTCTTAAGCATTTCACTGACCAGAGGCATCGTCGGATTTTCTTGTGTCTCATATGCAACGATCTCTCCGTTGTACAGATCCAGCACCGGCGAGAGATACAGCTTGTCGCCTCGAACATTGAACTCCGTGACATCCGTGACCCACTTGCTGTTGGGCTTATCGGCGACAAACTGCCGATCCAAGATGTTGGGCACATTCACATTGAACTGGCCTCGGTACGAGCGGTACTTCTTGGGGCGCACCAGCGACTTCAGGCCTTGCAGCTGCATCAGCCGCTGAACCGCCTTGTGATTGACCTCACAGCCACCTCGGCACAATTCCGCCGTGATGCGCCTGTACCCATACCGCCCCTTGTGACAGTCGTAGATCTCACGAATGCGACTCTTCAAAGCCGCATCCTTATCACCCCCTTTCAGCACCTTGACTTGGTAGTAGAAGGTGCTGCGAGACAGCTGCGCCACTTGGAGCAACGTGGCCAATGGGTGCTGCTGCCTTAGTTCGATCAGGGCTTGAGCTTTGTCTGCGCAGCCTGTTGCTTTGCCCGAACTAAGGCATCCAACTTTTTTAGATAAGCCACCTCCGCTCGCAAGTATTCGTTCTCACGCTGCAACTCTTGCAACGTTTTGGCCTCAGTGGGCTTATCGCTCAATGGCTTGGGAGGTGTTGCAGATTTCATCTTTTGAGGTCGCCCTCGGGGCTTGGGGGCTAGTGCTGTGATACCGCCCTCATGGTAATTGCGCTGCCAACTTGACACAACACCACCACCACCACGCAGATCAAACAAGTGCATAGTCTGGTTGAATGACAGCTCCTCGCGCCACATGCGCTCCAAGACTTGAAGCTTAAATTCAGCGCTGTAATGACTGAATTTCTTAATTAAGCCGCCATCACCATTTTGCCGATAAGCGGCCACCCAATGCCGTATCTGACCATGCGTGACACCGTACTTGGCAGAAAGCCCTCTATAGCCACCGCCGCCCGCTAAGTAATCTTGAACTACTGATTTCTTAAATTTCTCGTCGTACTTCGCCATGAAAAACACCCCAAAGGTTGGATGGGTGTCCAACTTTTGGGGTGCAGTTCACCTCGGAGCGGTTTTTTTTGCCTGATCAAAGTGCACCTTAAGACGTTTCGTCTTTGACAAGGTAAGAGTAAATCACTGGCACCACCACCAAGGTTAAAAAAGTAGACGTCAGTACACCACCAATGATGGCGCGTCCCATGCCTGCTTGTAATTCACCGCCTTCGTTCAGCGCCAAAGCCAAAGGCAGCATGCCAAATATCATGGCAAAGGTGGTCATCATGATGGGTCGCATGCGAACCTGTCCAGCTTCCAGCAATGCATCTTTCACTGACAAGCCTCGCCTGCGCGATTCATTGGCAAAGTCAATCAACAAAATGGCATTTTTGGTCACCAAGCCCATCAGCATCACCATGCCGATCATGGAGAACAAGTTCAAGGTGGTTTGAGTGAGCCACAAAGAAAGCATCACGCCCATCAAGGCCAAAGGCAGCGATGCCATGATGGCAATCGGCTGTTTGAAACTGTTGAATTGACTGGCCAACACAATGTAGATGAACAGCACGGCCATCAACATGGCACTCAAGATGGCCGAGAAGGCATCTTGCTGATCTTTGGTCGATCCTTGCAAATCAAAGTAAATACCTTCCGGCGGTGTAGTTGCTTTCATCAAGGCTTGAACATCTGCCCCTACATCGCCAGCTGGACGGCCTTCAACACTTGCAAAGATGGCTTCACGGCGCATCAAGTTTTGGCGCCGGATCACTTCTGGGTTGGCGGTCGGTTCAATCCGAGCCACTCTGGCCAACTCAATGGCTTGACCTTCTTTGGTGTACGCAACGGGCAATTTGTGCATTTGCACCAAATGCTGACGATCGAGTTCAGGCAACCTTAAAACCACCTGAACCTGCTCACCATCACCTGCCAGCCAGGTTGTGGCAACTTCACCATTGACATAAACTCTCAGCGTCTGCGCCACTTGCGAAGCGTTCAAGCCCAGTTCACGAATGGCCAATGCATCCAGTTTGACGCTGTAGGCTGTCAGTCCAGGCTTGACGGAAAGGTCCACGTCCACAATGCCAGGAATGCTTTTGATCTTTTCTGAAAAGTCTTTGCTGAATTGCGCCAAACGTTCGGCATCATTGCCCAACACCGCAATGTAGATCGGCCTGTCCAAGCCGATGGCCACTTCAATGCCTGAGATAGGGTGCGTCAACTTGCGAAGAACTTCTTCAATTTGCTTTTGCGTGCGTTGCCGTTCATGTTTGGGTTTTAAGACAATGTTGACGGCCGCCTGATTTCGACCCACCAAAAATCCAGCATCACTGCCGCCAATCACGGTCACCACCGTTTCTACTTCAGGCACAGATCGAATGGCCGCCTCAACTTGGGCCAACTTTTCGCTGCTGCGTGGCAAGCTAGATCCGACCGGTAAGCGCATGGTGATTTGAATCAGTCCACGGTCTGTCTGTGGAATGAATTCTGTTCCAACCACTTTGGTCAGTAAAAATGCAATCACCAAGCTCAACACCGCACCCCACAACACCAACGCGCGATGCGACAGCCTCAACCCTGGCACGAGTTGTAACTTGCGAGTGTCAAAAATCCAGTGAACCAAAGCCTCGTAAGACGCGTGGCATCCCGCCATGAAACGATCGACCCTCGCAATCAAATAGCCGAGCACGGGCACCCGGTCCAAATTGGCATTGGCGGGCTCTGGCCAAACACTGGACAACATCGGATCCAAGGTAAAACTTACCAACAAAGAAATGATCACTGCGACAACCACCGTGATTCCGAATGGGAAAAACAAGCGACCTGTGATGCCATCCATAAAAGCCATCGGCACAAATACAGCACAAATCGCAAAGGTCGTCGCCAAAACGGCCAAGCCAATTTCTTGAGTGCCCTCCAGAGCCGCTTGGACATGCGATTTGCCCATGGCCAAATGCCGCACAATGTTTTCACGCACCACAATGGCATCGTCCACCAGCAAGCCGATGCACAGCGACAAAGCCATCATGGTCATGAAGTTGAGCGTGAATCCAAAAGCCTGAACGGCGATGAAACTGGAAATGACCGAAATGGGCAGCGTCAACCCTGTGATCACAGTGCTTCGCCAAGACTTCAAGAAAAGCAACACAATGGCCACCGTCAGCAAAGCGCCTTCAATCAGCGTTCTTTGGACGCCCACCAAGGAAGCCTTTACCCAATCGCTGTTCAAGCTGATTGTGCGAATTTCAACATCTGCGGGGATTTGATTTTTAAGTTCAGCCAAGGCCTCTTTGATGCCCTCGCCTGTACTCACAATGTTGGCGTCTTGCTGCTTGAACACTTCAATGCTGATGGCACGCTGACCGTTGATACGTGCCAAGGATTCAAGTTCTTTTTCACGCAGGTAAAGATTGCCAAGATCTGCCACAGTCACAGGCAGTCCGCCGCGTTGCTGAACCACGGTGGCATTCAAGTCCAAGTAATTTTTGGACCGTCCTTCCATGCGCAAAATACCATCTTGAACGTCATTGGATATCAAACCAATGGGCGCATCTTGATTTTGAGCTTTGAGGGCATTGCTGATGTCTGTGGGAAGAACGCCAATGGCACGCAATTTCTGTTGGTTCACATCGATGCGAATTTCACGCGTGGCATTGCCAGAAATTTTGATGAAGGCAATCCCATCAATTCGTTGCAAGCGTCGAACCACTTGCAATTCAGCCAACATCGACACATCGCGATGCGTCTTGGATTGAGACAGAACGCCAATCACCGCCACAGGCTCTGAGGCCTCATTGTTAACGCGCAAAACCAAGGGGGTTTTGGCATCTTTGGGAAATGCGGCCTGCACAGCTGCAATTTTGTCCCGCACATCTTGCATGCCACGGGCCATGTTGGTATTCAAATTGAATTCGACACTGGTTTGGCTGCGACCTTCGAAAGAGCGTGATGTGATGCGTTTCACACCGGCAATGCCATTGAGTGCTTCTTCAATTTTTTTGGTGATTTCTTCCTCCACCGATTGCGGCGACGCACCTGGGTACAGCACATCAACATAGGCAATCGGCAAGTTCAAATCAGGCAGTTGTTCCACCCCCAACTTGACATAAGAAAAGATACCCAAGACACACAGGGCAATCATCACCATGACCGCAAAGACAGGCCTTGCAATCGATACACGCGTGACCCACATCAGCGCTTGACCTCAACCTTGGTGCCTTCTTTCAGGCCCTCAAATCGAAGCGCCAACACAGCGTCAGTGGCTTTCAGGCCATCCAAGATGTAAATGCGCTGACCTTGTGAATCCTTCATGCCAGTCGTGACTGTCTGACGTTTAAGCACACCCTCTTGAATGACCCAAACGATGCTCTTGCCACCTTCTTCTTGGACAGCTGTGATCGGCAAGGTCAAACCCTCTTGGCTTAATGCATAGGCGTATTGCGCCATGCCCATCAAACCCGGACGAAGCATGGGTGGCAAACTTGCCTGCTCTAGCGTGAGATACACAGGCAGTGCACGAGATCCCGCATCGTTGCCAGGACCGATTCGATCCAATCGAAGCGTGACGGCCTGGCTAACGCCTTCAAATTGAACAGGCATCTTCAAGCCGGGTCTGAGAAATTGGCTTGCAGCCGCATCGACCATGGTCTTGAACTCCAAGCGTGCTGGATTGAGCACCTGAAGCACTTCTTGCTCTGACGAAATTTTTTCGCCGGTGTTCACCAAGCGGCGTGACACAACGCCTGAAAAAGGGGCCGTGATCGCAGCATCAGCGACTTGTTTTGAATGGGCAATTGCAGCCGACTCGGCTGCCTTCAACTGCGCTAAATTGGCAGCCAAATTGGCTTGAGATGAAGCCAACGCCGTATCTGAAATGAAGCCTTGTCGAGCTAAGTCTTGATTGGCTTTGTGCTGCGACAAGCTCAACTGGTAGGCCCGTTGAGCCGAACTCACTGCTGCTTCACGCTCTTCAGTTCTTGAACTTAAATCCCGTGCATCAACTTCAGCCAGAATTTGACCTTTTTGAACCGTTTGACCTTCGGCAACATTCAAACGGAGCAAAGTACCTGCCGTTTTACTGCGCAATGTGGCTGTTTCAGAGGCAATCAACACCCCGGACATTTCAATCCGTCCAGACAGCGCCTGCAATTGGGCTTGCGTCACCTCAGAGGCTTGAAATACTTTCACCAGGACATCTTTGACTGGCGCTGCTTTGGCCCTTTGATGCTGCCAATACCAAGTACCGCCGCCCAAAGACAGCAGCACAATCAAAGCAAGAAATAAGTGGGTTCGTGATTTAAAGTTCATTCAAGGACAGCAGTGATCAATCGACGCGAACACAATCAGCGTAGTAACGCTTCACACCGTCTTCGCCCTTCTCTTCCACCAAACCATGAATGTCGGTTTCAAAGCCTGGACACTGCAGATTGAACTCACGAGAGAACTTCAAATAATCCACGATTTTCTTATTGAAGACTTCGCCGGGCACCAACAATGGAATACCTGGAGGATAAGGTGTCACCAATCCCACGGTGATGCGGCCTTCCAATTCATCAATGGCCACGCGCTCTGTTTTACGACGGGCAATTTGCGCATAGGCATCTGCTGGCGTCATGGCAGGCGTGAGGTCGGACAAGTACATTTCCGTGGTCAAGCGTGCAATGTCATATTTGGCATACAGCGCATGAATGTGCTGGCACAAATCACGCAAACCCATGCGTTCATATTTGGGCTGCTTCTGGCAGAACTCCGGCATGATGCGCCACATGGGCTGATTGCGATCGTAGTCATCTTTGAATTGCTGCAAGGCCGTCAGCAAAGAATTCCAGCGTCCTTTGGTGATGCCAATGGTGAACATGATGAAGAAGCTGTAAAGGCCTGTCTTCTCAACCACCACGCCATGCTCTGTCAAGAATTTGGTCAACACGGAAGCAGGTATGCCCGTCTTGTCAAACTTGCCATCCAAATTCAAACCTGGGGTCACGATGGTGGCCTTGATAGGGTCCAGCATGTTGAAGCCATCGGCCATCTGACCAAAGCCATGCCACTTGCTGCCCTTTTTGCGCGAATCGCTGCGAATGATCCAGTCCTCAGCGCGTCCAATGCCCTCATCGACCAAGTTCTCGGGGCCCCACACTTTGAACCACCAGTCTTTGCCATACTCGTCATCCACTTTGCGCATGGCACGGCGGAAGTCCAAAGCTTCGGCGATGCTCTCTTCCACCAAAGCTGTACCGCCAGGAGGCTCCATCATGGCCGCAGCAACGTCGCAGCTGGCAATGATGCTGTACTGAGGGCTGGTGCTGGTGTGCATCAAATAGGCTTCATTGAACAGGTGCCTGTCCAACTTTGTATTTTGAGAATCCTGAATCAACACATGGCTGGCTTGGCTGATACCCGCCAACAGTTTGTGAATGGATTGCGTGGCATAGACCACTGAATTCTTGGGACGTGCGCGCTTCTTGCCCATGGCGTGGTAGGTGCCATAAAACGGATGGAACGCGGCATGAGGCAACCAAGCTTCGTCAAAGTGGAGGTTTTCAACATAGCCATCCAGCATGCCCTTGATGGTCTCGGTGTTGTAAAGCACACCGTCATAGGTCGACTGCGTCAGGGTCATGACGCGTGGCTTGACCTTTTTGGCATCAATGCCTTTGAGCAAGGGGTTGGCCTTGATCTTGGCTTGGATGTTGCTCACTTCAAATTCACTTTGAGGGATAGGACCAATGATGCCGTAATGGTTGCGAGTGGGTTTAAGGAAAACAGGAATCGCGCCAGTCATGATGATGGCGTGCAAAATTGATTTGTGACAGTTGCGGTCAACCACCACCACATCGCCAGGTGCCACGGTATGGTGCCAAACCATCTTGTTAGACGTGCTGGTGCCATTGGTCACAAAGAAACAGTGGTCGGCGTTGAAGATGCGCGCCGCATTGCGTTCGCTCTCGCCAATGGCGCCGTTGTGGTCCAACAGCTGGCCCAATTCTTCAACGGCATTACAGACGTCAGCACGCAACATGTTTTCACCATAAAACTGGTGGTACATCTGGCCTACAGGACTCTTCAAAAAGGCGACGCCACCTGAATGGCCTGGGCAGTGCCATGAGTACGAGCCGTCTTCTGCATAGTCGAGCAGGGCTTTGAAGAAAGGCGGTTGAACACCTTCCAAATAACTTTTGGCTTCACGGATGATGTGACGAGACACAAACTCAGGCGTGTCTTCAAACATGTGAATGAAACCATGCAATTCACGCAAGATGTCATTGGGAATGTGGCGTGAGGTTTTGGTTTCACCATAAATATAGATGGGCACATCTGCATTCTTGCGGCGCACTTCTTCAATGAAGGCGCGCAAACTCAAAACGGCAGGGTCAAGGTCTGGGCCTGGTGTGAACTCTTCATCGTCAATCGACAAAATGAAGGCACTGGCACGCGATTGCTGCTGCGCAAACTGTGACAAGTCACCATAACTGGTCACACCCAAGACTTCAAAGCCCTCAGTTTCAATGGCCTGAGCCAAGGCACGGATACCCAAACCTGAGGTGTTCTCAGAGCGGTAGTCTTCATCGATGATGACGATCGGAAAACGAAATTTCATAGGGGACCTGCCTTGGGTCAAAAATTGGACAACAGGGGCGAAGTGTAATGAATAAACGGGCCATCAGAAGCGGATTGGGTCAAGAATGTGCCTCTAAACTGCTATACTTGCGGGCTTCGGAGCGGTGGATGAGTGGTTTAAGTCGCACGCCTGGAAAGCGTGTGTGGGTTCATAGCCCACCGCGGGTTCGAATCCCGCCTGCTCCGCCAAATTCAAACCCCGCTAGAACCTTGTTTTAGCGGGGTTTTTCCTTTTGAACATCTTTCGCAGTCCCCTCTTCCAAATTCCCGGCTACCGACGGATGTGGCTCTCCATTTTGTTCAGCAATTTGGGAGGTCAAATCACCATGTTGGCTTTGCCCCTCACAGCGGTGTTCCTGTTAGACGCCAGCCCCACCCAAATGGGCCTGCTCACGGCCATGGAAATTGCCCCCTTTGTGTTGCTCTCACTGCCAGGTGGCGTGCTCATTGATCGCATGCAAAAACTTCCCCTGTACATTGCCGGTGAAATTTTCATGGGCTGTACCTTGCTTCTCATTCCACTGGCGTGGGCGCTGGACATGCTCAACATGCCCTTGATGTATGCGGTCAGCTTTGCACTGGGCACTGTTTACACCATCGCCGGGTCGGCCTCTCAAATTGTTCTGACCCAACTTGTCGGACGTGAAAAACTGGTTGAAGCCTATTCACAAAACGCCATTGCTGGCTCTATGGCAGAAGTACTGGGCCCTGGCATGGCAGGTTTGTTGATACGCGTGTTTGGTGCGCCCTTGGCTTTGGTCATGGATGCTTTGCTTTTGATTGGCTCGGTGGTGATGTTGCGTGGCATCCGAATTCACGAAGTAGTTCCGCCTCGGTCCACCTGGAAGGACCGATCATTCAAAGATGAATTGATGAAAGGTGTGAACTTTGTCAAATCACAAAAAATGCTCATCGAAATGGCGGCCACAGTAGGCGCTTGGCAATTTTTTGCGCAATTGGCTTTGTCAGTTCAAATTATTTTTGCCGTCAAGGACTTAGGCTTAGATGAAACCTTGGTTTCGATGAGTTTTGTAGCCTTGGGCATTGGTTCAGTATTGGGTGGCATGGCGGGGCCCAAATTGTCATCGCGCTTTGGCCCTGGACCCGCGCTCATTTTGGGAATCGCCATCACATCGTTTGGATGGATCAGCTTGCTGGCCCTAGAAAATTGGTTGCCACGCTTGGTTTTGTTCTCGTGGATGCTCCTTTGTTTCAGCTGGGGCGCCACCTTGCTGTTTGTGAACTTCCTATCGCTACGTCAATCTTTTACGCCAACAGAACTCCTTGGCCGAATGACCACCACCATGCGTTGGTTGATTTTGCTGCCAGCAGGTCCTGGCGCCATTTTGGGAGGCTGGATGGCCGAACACTGGGGCATGCGAAGCTCACTCGGAGCCGCGGGCTCAGGCACCCTTCTGGTGGCATTGATCGCCTACGCAAGGCCTTATTTGAAAAGCCTCAAGTCATTGCCAGACGCAAAGAATGCTTAGACAGCCATCGCGTGCTGAACTTTGGGAACGGCAGCCAGCAGGGTTTGTGTGTAACTGTGCTGGGGCTTGGCATAAATGCTCAACGCATCGCCTTGCTCCACCACTTGCCCCTTGTTCATCACCAACAAAGTGTCAGACATGTAACGCACCACTTCTAAATCGTGCGATATGAACAAATAGCTGAGCCCAAGGTCTTTTTGCAAGTCCTTCAAAAGATTCAAGACCTGCGCTTGGACAGAAACATCCAAAGCCGATACAGCCTCATCCAAGATGACCACCTCTGGTGACAAGCTGAGCGAACGCGCAATGGCAATACGCTGGCGCTGGCCACCTGAAAACTCAAAGGGATAGCGCTTCAGCGCTGACGCAGGCATGCCAACTTTGTCTAGCAGTGCCAAAGATTGCTTTTCCCAATCGGCAGAACCAGCGCCAATGCCGTGTAACTGCATGGGCTCGCTCAAAATTTCACCCACGGTAAACCTTGGGTTTAAAGATGCATAGGGATTCTGAAAAACAATTTGAAGACGACGCTTGTATTTGGCAAACGCCTGATTCGACATCTCTAGCAAGTTCTGACCATCAAACAGCACCTTGCCTGCCGTGGCTTCATGCAAGCGCAACAAACACAGCCCCACCGTTGTTTTGCCAGAGCCCGACTCCCCGACCAAACCAACCGTTTGACCGCGCTGTAGTTTGAAGCTGACATCTTCAACGGCGACGAAATCATCACTCTTGAACCAATCGCCAGAACGTTTGAATACTTTGCGTAAATTTTGAACTTCAAGCAAAGCATGCTCAGAGGCACTCATGGGAGCAGCCGCTGCAGAGGCTGTGATGGTCACAATTTCAGCTTTGTCTGAATTGTTTTGAGGTAGATGAGAGGTGGGTTGGGCCGACATCCAATCATCAATGGTTAACAAACGTTTGCCTTGTCGTTCTGCACTGGGTCTGCAACTGAGCAAGGCTTTGGTGTAGGGGTCTTGTGGCGCACTGAAAATGGTTTTAACGGGACCGGCTTCACGAACTGTCCCTTTGCGCATCACCACCGCATGATCGGCCACTTCACTGACCAAGCCAAGGTCATGGGTAATGAACAACATGGCCATTCGGCGTCGCTCGCGAAGTTCAGCCAACAGCATCATGATTTGACGCTGCACAGTGACATCCAGCGCTGTGGTGGGTTCGTCTGCAATCAACAACTCTGGCTCACAAGCCAAGGCCATGGCAATCATGACGCGTTGCTGCTGTCCACCTGACAATTCATGCGGATACGCATGGATGCGTTTCTGCGGTTCTGGAATGCCCACCTCCTCCAGCAAGTCGCGCGCGCGGCTTAAGGCTTCTTTGCCGCTGATGCGCTTGTGAATTCGGAGCATTTCAGCCAGCTGATAACCCACGGTGTAAACAGGGTTGAGCGACGTCATGGGATCTTGGAAAATCATGGCGATTCGAGAACCGCGAATCAACTGCCACTCGGGGCGGCTGAGATTCAACAAGGAGCGTCCGTCGTAGTCAATTTTGGAATGAATCGCCACCTTGGCATTTTGAATTGGCAAGAGCCCCATGATGGCCAAGGCGCTGACAGACTTGCCACTTCCAGATTCACCGACCAAGGCCACAGTGCGTTCACGTGGAATGACGAAAGAAACTTCTTCGACAGCTCTGACCGGTGCTTTGGATGCACTGATGAAATCAACTGTGAGATTTTTAACCTCCAACAAATTGTCGGAGATGTTGGCAATGGGTGGAGGTGTGCGACGTGTAGCCATGCTTGAAATAGTCTCTCAATATCGTCTCAATGAATCACTTTGGGATCGAGTGCATCCCGCAGTGAGTCTGTCAGCAGTGACAAGGCCGTCACAAAAATCGACATGGCCAATGTTGCTGCCAGCAATTGCCACCAAATGCCAACCAGCAAGTCATTTTGGGCTTCCGTCAACATGGTGCCCCATGACACACCATCCACTGGTACGCCAAAACCTAAGAACGACAAAATGACTTCGGCTTTGATGCATGAAACAGTCAGCAACGAAAATTGAACCAAGATCACGTGACTGACATTGGGCAAAATGTGCACAAACATGCGGCGGTTGTTGGATGCGCCAATGGCGTCTGCCGCCCTCACATAATCACGGTTTCGATGCTTCAGATATTCCCCACGCATCAGTCGATAGGTACCAGTCCAACCCGTTGTCCCCAAAATGATGACCACAGCCATGGTGCCTTTGGTATTGAGGACAGCGGCAATTGCCAAGATCAACAAGATGCCTGGAATGGAGTGAAATACGTTGTAGAGCCAATTGCTCAAATCATCCACAATGCCGCCGTACCAACCCGATACCGCACCCAACACAGAACCCAAGACCGTGGCCATGAGCGCTGCGGCCAATCCCACCAAAATACTGGTTTCAGCGCCTTTGATGGTTTTCGACAGCACATCCCTGCCCCATTTGTCAGACCCCATTGGCAAGCTGGTGGCCAAAGCATTGACTTTGTCACCACTGGGCTTCACTGCTTTTTGAGCGGATTCCCATTGGGCGGCAATAGGATCGACGATGTCAGTGGGGGTAGGTTCATACAGCACAACTTCTGGCATTGATTTGGCGTTATTTGCTGATTGAATGTCGCCCAGCGCCCAAGAAGGTGGCGCATGACTGACGGCCACCTCTTTTTCCCAATCGTGTGCAACAGAGCCCAACAAGGTCGACAAAACCAGCAGCAAACTGAGGACAACGGTGATGCCACTCCAGACCCCTACTTTGTCTGACTTGAAACGGCGCCAAGCCAAGGCCCAAGCACCCTCACTGGCGGCGATCTGCGGTACAGCAACCGCGTTTGAAATAGATGTTTGCATACAAAAATGAAAATCAATGATGCATCAGCGAAGCTGAACGCGTGGGTCCGTGATGCGATAGAGAACGTCGCCGATCAAGTTGAAGACCATGGTGGCAATGGCCACATAAATAGTGACCGCCTTGATGACCGGAAAGTCGCTGCGTTCGACCGCCAAAATGATTTCACGTCCCACACCAGGAATGCCAAAGAAGCGCTCTAACAAAAACGCTCCCAGCAACAAACCTGGCAAGTTTGAAATGACAAACGTGATCACAGGGATCAGCGCGTTGCGCAGCACATGGATGAACATCACCCGAGGCTCAGACAAGCCTTTGGCACGCGCAGTGCGAACGTAATCTTGGTCAACTTCGTCGAGCACAAAGCTTCTGAACAAACGCGTATTGGGCGCAATGCTGACCAACAAGCCCAACAGAATGGGAAGTGGCGCATAGGTTGTGATGTTTTTCCAGTAGTTGTCACTCCAACCTTGAACTGGAAACCAACCCAATCGATAAGCCAACACATATTGGCCCAGAATGATAAAGACCAAAATACTGACCGACATCAGCGCCGTAAACACGACCATGGTGCCACGATCGATCGAAGATCCACGGACCCATGCCAATCCCACAGCCAGCACCAAAGCAATCAGTGTTTCAATGACCAGCAAAGGCGCCATCAACGTCAGTGACGCGGGCAGTCGTGTGGCAAAAATATCGGCCACCGATTCCCCAGTGGTCCAACTGTTGCCAAAATTGAATGTGGCCACTTGTTGAACAAAGATCCACAACTGAATGTGCAAGGGTTGGTCCAAGCCCAATTCTGCGCGAATGCTGTCTATTTGCTCTTGATTGGAAAACAAACCAGCCAACACGTAGGCCGGGTCACCACCGATCCAATTGAACAAGAAAAAAACCAGCAAAATGACACCCGCCAAAGTGGGAATCATTTGCCATAAACGACGAAGGATGTAGGCACTCATGCTGAATCCCTCTTAAGGTTTTTGAATGTCATAGTAAATCCAATCACCCAAGATCAAGGGGTGTTTGCGGTAGCCCTCCACACGCTGATGACTCAGGCGTGTGGCTATGCCAGTAGAGCTGAGCCCCAAAACACCATTGACTTCCATCAAACGGTACAAGTTGTGCAGAACTTTGGTTCGTTCAGGGCCATCTGGCAAGCGTTTGAGCTTTTCAAAGTTGGCGTCGTATTCGGCATTTTCAAAGCAAGCGTAATTGTTTTGTCCAATGGTTTTGGAATACAGCAACTTCATCACAAACTCAGCTTCAGATGAACGGGTCCAGCCCAAAGCCCAAGATGGAATGGCGCACTGCTTCCCCTGCTTCAGCATTTCGGGAAACTTGTCTTTTTTGACTTTGAGTCGAATGCCAATGCGGTCCATGGATTTTTTCCAAAGTTCATCGCGCTCACGGTCAATGGAAGAAGTCGAGGAATAAATGGTGAAGACCAAGGGCTTGCCATCGGGCATGCTGCGGTAGCCTTTGGCGTCTTTCTTGTAGCCAAACTCGTCAAGGAGTGCATTGGCAGAAAGAGGGCTGAATTTCACCAGGCTTTTGTAATTGGGGTCGTGACCCGCAATCACGGGCGACACCATTTGCTGCGCTTTCACCGCTTGGCCTTTGCGAATCACCCGAATTTCTTCATCCACATCAAAGCCCATGATGATGGCACGTCGCAGCGCAATCTTCTCGGGTGTGTAACCCCCAATGACAGGGTCTTTCATGTTGAAGAATTGGTAGCGAATGTCGGGCTCAACGCTTCTGTACATGTTGACGCCTTGCGCCACCCATGTTTGCTGCAAATCATTTTTTGGGGTTAGAGCTTTTTCGATGAAGGAAGGCGGCACCGCCACCACGTCAATTTCTTTACCACTGAAGGCCAACCACATCGATTGCGGCTCTTCAATGATGCTTACCTCCACGCGACCCACTTGAGGCATTTTGCGACCTTGCATTTGACTGGCAATGCGCAGTTCGACGGGATTGTTGGCAGGCGGTTCAAAATCCCAAACAAAGCCAGGGTACTCTGGGTTGGCTTTGAGAATGATCTTGGAACCACGCACCCATTTTTCGAGGATGTAAGGGCCCGTTCCCACCGGGTTGGCCATCAACTCTTCAAATCCATATTTCTCCACCACTTCTCGCGCCATGCCGCCGGCAAAAGGATTGGTCAAGAGGGAAAGAAAATTGCGATCGGGTTGGTTCAGTTGAATGGCCAAGGTGTAACGATCAATGACATAAATGCCAGGATGACGTTGGTCATAATCAAATTTGCCGCTGGCAACAGCTTTTTTGCGGGCATCCGCAAAGCCGAAAATTTTGTCATCGAAATCTGAGACTTGGGGACTTCTGTTTTTGGGGTCTGCGTGCCTTAACAAGGTGTAGACAAAATCTTGCGCGATCAGCTCACGGCGTTGGCCCTTAAAGGCTTCATGGGGCGTAAAAAACAAGCCCTTCTTGACTTTGAAAGTGTATGTTCTGCCATCAGCAGAAACTTCAGGCATGGCTTCAGCAGCGTGCGGAACGATGCGCGTCGGCATGGCCATCCAGTCGTATGTCACCAAGGGCTGGAAAATGGCTGCAGTAATGGTGTTGGAATACAGATCATTGACACGAACGGGATCAAATCCAGTTTCGGTGCTTGGGAATGCAATTTTCAGAACCTTGTCTGGATCCGCCGGATTGGCTTTGGGATTTGGCGCTGGATTGGCAAAGGCCAATTGCGCGCAACAAAGCCCTACCAGGCCTAAGAAAGACAGGTGTTTTTTGAACTTCAGTTTCAAAAACATGCCCCATTGATCCAATAGATCTAATCGCGTCGAAAACTCCACAGCCATCCTCTACAACAATGTTAAGACACAGATTCAGACACCGATAATGGGTCAAATTATTCAGCCTTGGAGAATAATCTAATTCAAAGAAGTTCCCTTGAACTTTTTAAAATTGAAGGGCTATTTCAGGGACTTTGCCCCACACCTCAGGTAAACCCTTAAAGTCAAAATTCTGTTCGCACTCATCAAAATACCGACATGACCAATCCATTGTTACAAGCATGGCAAACGCCTTTTGGCATGCCCCCCTTTGAGTCAATTCAGGCGTCTCATTTTGAAGAAGCCTTTGACAAAGCCCTGTTGCAGCATCAGTCAGAAATTGCCGCCATTTCTAGCAACACAGAACCCCCTACGTTTGAAAATACTTTGATTGCACTTGAAGCCAGTGGCGATTTGTTGAATCAAACCTCCAATGTTTTTTTCAACCTTAGCGCCTCC
>CANGCI010000038.1 GCA_947451995.1 Comamonadaceae bacterium
ATCATGGGCGTTGAAACTGGCGGCTGCCCGCACACCGCCATTCGCGAAGACGCGTCCATCAACCTTGAAGCCATCGACCGCATGCTTGAAAAATTTCCGAATGCCGACGTGGTGTTCGTGGAAAGCGGCGGCGACAACTTGGCCGCCACCTTCAGCCCCGAACTGTCCGACCTCACCATCTACGTGATTGACGTGGCCGCCGGCGAAAAAATCCCCCGCAAAGGCGGCCCCGGCATTACCAAGAGCGACCTCTTCGTCATCAACAAAACCGACCTGGCCCCCTACGTCGGCGCCGACCTCGACGTGATGCACGCAGACACCACCCGCATGCGCACCACTGCCAAAGGCCTGAAACCCTTCGTCATGACCAACCTCAAAACCCAAACCGGCCTGGCCGACGTCATCGCTTACATCGAAACCCAAGGCATGCTCGTTTAATTTAAATGGGGTCAGATCAACATTAATTTTCGCCCTCTCGGCCTTAAACGGCCCAATTTGGGGCTAGAACGAGGTTACAATTCCTCCCGCTGGAAGTGTGGCAGAGTGGTCGATTGCACCGGTCTTGAAAACCGGCGGCTCGAAAGGGTCCGTGAGTTCGAATCTCACCGCTTCCGCCAGTTACAAACCCTAAGCAATTGATTTGCTTAGGGTTTTTTTGTGTTCATGCAAAGTGTGCACAATGCAGTTCAAGGAGAAACACATGTTGAAACGACACCTGCAACAAATCACTGTGGCGCTCGCCTTGGCCGCCACCTTGCCGCTGAGCTTTGCGCAAAACGCAGCGCCCTCTTGGCCCTCCAAACCCATCAAGTTGATAGTGCCCTACGCTGCTGGCGGTCCGGCCGATGTGGTTGCACGTGAGTTGGCCTTGGTTCTTACCGCCGATTTAAAACAACCCGTCACCGTCGAGAACCAAGGGGGTGGCATGGGCGTTCCAGCACTGGGCGTTGTGGCACGCTCAGAGCCCGATGGTCACACCTTGTTATTGGCCGCTTTTGGCAACATGGTGTTGCAACCCATGCTGAGTAAAAAAGGCGGCGCAGATTTGGTCGCCAAACTCAAACCCGTGTCCACCATTTCAACGGGCCCACATGTGTTGGTGGTGTCGGCCAAGCTGCCAGTTAAAAATATTCCAGAGCTGATTGACTACGCGCGCGCTAATCCTGGCAAAGTCAGCTTTGCATCCGCGGGCACAGGCGGTACAGCACACTTGGGCATGGAAATGTTCAAAGCCTTGTCTAAAACAGATGTGATCCATGTGCCCTATAAAGGTAGCGCAGGCGCCGTGAACGATTTGATTTCCGGCGAAGTCAGCGCCATGTTCAGCAGCTTGCCTTCTCTTCAAGGTTTGGCCGACAAAGGCTTGGTCAAAGTGTTGGCGGCCACGGCACCCAGCAAATCCAACGCCACCAAATCCTTGCCCCTCATCGGCACGGCATTACCTGGCTTTGACTACACCACGTGGTACGCCATGTACACACCACTGGCCACCCCCAAGCCTGTGGTCGATGCCATCAACGGCGCCCTCACCAAGGCTTTGAAAACGCCCGCCTTGGTGGCCAAAATTGAAGCTGCCGGCACTGAACTGCAAGCAGGCTCACCCGAAGAAGTGCAAGCCTGGACTCAGCGAGACACAGAAAAGTGGTCGCGCGTCATTCGCGATGCCAAGATCGCCATTGAGTAAGTTCTACCGGATGTGGGGTGGCCTGACCATTTGCTCAGGCGTGGTGAAGTAATTGGACGACGCACCCATGCGCTCTCGAGCCTGCGCCAACTCACGCCGGGCCACGGTGCGCAGATGCACTTCATCAGGTCCGTCCATCAATTGAAGGGCTCGGCCCCAGGTCCAAAAATAAGCCAAGGGTGTATCAGGCGACAAACCCATGGCGCCAAAAATTTGCATCGCACGGTCAACCACTTTGACTTGCAAACGTGCAGCCACCACTTTGATGGCAGCCACTTTGGCATCCAGCTCAGCACGGTTGACCTCAGCTTGGTCTAAGAGCCATGCCACTTGCATCACCAACAAGCGGGCTTGGTCAATTTCAATCCGAGACAGTGCCAACCACTCTTGCACACTTGAGTAGTCAGACAGATGATGGCCAAACGCTTCGCGCTCTAAACATCGCTCGGCAGCCAGAGACAATGCCAACTCGCATTGCCCCAACGTGCGCATGCAATGATGGACTCGCCCTGGCCCCAATCTCTTTTGCCCCATCGAGAATCCCTCGCCCCATGCACCCAACAAGGAATTTTTGGGGACACGCACTTGCTTGAACACAATCTCGCAATGCCCTTCTGGCGCTAAGTGGTGTACGACCGGAATGTTGCGGACCCTTTCAACGCCAAGCGTCTCCATGGGCACTAACACGATGCTGTGCTGATGGTGCTTGGTCAGCATTTCAAATGCGGCTGAATCGCTGCCCACCGCCATCTCATTGCGGCACATCACCATCAGCAATTTGCAATCAGGGTGTGCAGCGCCCGTGATGAACCACTTGCGTCCATTGATCACCCATACATCCCCCTCATCGCGCACCGTGGTTTGCAAATTGGTCGGATCTGAAGATGCGACATCTGGCTCAGACATGGCAAATGCAGAGCGAATCGCGCCAGCCAACATGGGCTGAAGCCACTGCCTCTTTTGCGTCTCGCTGCCAAATTGATGAAGTAAAGCCATGTTGCCCGAGTCGGGTGCTTGGCAATTGAACACCTCTGCCGCCCAAGGCAATTTGCCCATGATCTCGGCCAGTGGCGCATAGGCCGAATGACTCAAACGCGTGCCCGGCTCTTCGGCGCTCAACTCAGGCAAGCACAAGTTCCACAAGCCTTCCTCTTGGGCCAAGGCTTTCAGGTCTGCCATGAAAGCCGGCGGATAGTCACCCATTGCCACGGCTTGATGCCACGCAGCGTTGTAGGGCAACACATACCGATCAATGAACGCTTGCAAGCGATATACAAGGGCTTGTGTTGCGGGTGTGACTGAAAAATCCATCGGCAGCTTATCCGCAGGTTCCCAAATGACCACAACTGGTGCAGTACTCACAGCCATCTTTTTTGATCATGGCATGCGCGCCACATTCTGGGCATTTCTTACCGGCCATCACACCCGGTAAAGCATTGCTTGCTTGTGATGCCTCCTGTTGAACGCGGGAGGCCGCAGCAGCCTCTGCCAGAACATTGGCCACAGACGCATTGCTGCGGCGCTCCAATATTTGTTCAATGGCATAGGCCACGGCTGCCACCTCGGAGTCGTGCCACATGGGCACTTCAACCCCACTGTCTTTTCGCAAGGTGCCTAAACGCACAGGCCCTCTGTCCCAAGCCACTTTGCGCATGTCTTGCAAAGCTCTGGCCAAAAATCCACCGCGTGCAGCCAAGGACAACAAGCGCATGCTGGACGTGATCCATTGCTGTGACTCACCGTTTTGCCCCACGGGCATGAAAAACTCAATGGCCCTTTCCACTTGACGTGACTCACCTTTGACCATCCCTGTGACAGGCATGAACGAAATGATGAGGTACAGCGTCTTTAAGCCATCTTGTGTCCAGTAATTGATTTTCTCTGCTACAGCGGGCAGCTCGCAATGGGGACGTCGGTCAATCACGCAACGATAAGGGTCCACTTCGGCACCTCCTTCAGCGCCGTTGCTTTTGGGGGCAATAGACTCACTGGGCGTGTTTTCAACCTGCAACACAGACCCCAAAATGGCGTTAGGTCTGTAGGTGGCCAATCCTTTTAAATGGGCAGCCCAGGCCTGCATGTACAAATGTGCAAAGTCTTCAAACGGGCATTCAGCAGGTACATTGACCGTTTTAGAGATGGCAGTGTCCACAAAAGGTTGAACGGCGGCCATCATGGCAATGTGATCTTGCGCGGACATCTCAAGCGCAGTCACAAACGCGGCAGGCAGTTGCGAAACATCACCGCCTAAAGATTTGTAGACACGCCACGCATGGTCTTGCACGGTGTACTCACGCGTGCTGCCATCGACTTCGCGTTTTTTTCGGATGTAGGTCCACGAAAAAGCAGGCTCGATGCCATTGGAGGCATTGTCGGCAAAAGCCAAACTGACCGTTCCTGTGGGTGCAATGGACAACAAGTGACTGTTGCGAATGCCGTACTTTGCAATGCCTTCGCGAATTTCATCGGGCAAACGGCTGGCAAATCCGGTGCCGTTCAAATAAGCTTCCGCATCAAAGAGCGGAAAGCACCCACGCTCTTTGGCCAATTCAATGGAAGCTGCATAAGCTGTGTCTCGCATGACGCGTGCAATGTCCCCAGCAAATTGACGGCCTTCGTCGCTGTTGTAAGGCAAGTTGAGCATCACCAAGGCATCGCCCAAACCTGTAAAGCCCACGCCAATGCGCCGCTTGGCGGCAGCTTCCATCGCTTGCTCGGGCAAGGGCCAGTGCGTCAGGTCCAGCACGTTGTCCAACACACGAACTTGTGTAAAGACTGCTTGTACGAACGCTTCAAAATCAAAGCCAGGCGCTGAACCGTCCAAGCCAAAGGGATGGCGTACAAACTTGGGCAAGATCACAGGGCCTAAATCACAACAGCCATATGGGGGAAGAGGTTGCTCGCCACAGGGGTTGGTCGCCTCGAGGGTTTCGCAATAGGCCAGGTTGTTGTCGCGGTTGATGTTGTCTAAAAACAAAATGCCTGGTTCGGCAAAATCATAAGCAGACTGCATCACGATTTGCCAAATGTCACGCGCTGGCATTTCTGCGTAGATCCATTGACCATCTAAGCGCTGCGTCAATCCATTGCTCAACAATGCATCACCAGGACGCGCCTTGTGAACGAGTTGCCAAGTCAAATCATTCTGAACAGCCTGCATGAACTCATCACTCACGGCCACCGAGACATTGAAATTGTTCCAACGACCTGGTGTGCGCTTGGCGGTGATGAACTCCAAGACATCCGGATGGTCAATTCTGAGCACTCCCATTTGCGCACCTCGCCGCGCGCCAGCACTTTCAACGGTAGAACACGACTGGTCAAACACATTGACGTAACTGCAAGGACCCGAAGCCAAAGAAGCAGTGCCTTTGACCCGCGCACCCCGCGGACGCACGCGCGAGAAGTCATAGCCCACACCCCCACCGCGGCGCATGGTCTCTGCAGCTTGCTTCAGTGCCTCATAAATGCCTGGAAACCCATCTTCGTCAAGACCTTGAATGCAGTCACCGACAGGTTGCACAAAACAGTTGATCAGGGTCGATTGGATGTCGGTACCCGCAGCGCTCATGATTCGACCGGCCCCAATGGCACCCGCATGCATGTTGGCCAAAAAAACTTCTTCGAAATGCGCACGCAACTCAGGCTGCTCTACCGAGGCCAGTCCTTTGGCCACGCGCGCATAAACATCCTCAAGGGTGCGTTCACCCTCCTTGGCGTATTTCTCTAAGAGAATGTCGACTGAAATTTCTTGGGGCGAAAAAGCAACTGCGCCGGCGGCCAGTGCATCAAGGCGAGGGGTATCTAGGGGCATGTGAGTCTCATCGTTCCAGTTAAACACTGGAACTTGAGACTACGCCCTTCAACCCTTCAGCATCTTGCTCTGCATCAAGGAATCTGATCCTTGATTTCCAGCTTCAAGCCTTTGGCGCCCACTTTCACTGGACCTAAAGTACCCGACAAATCGCCCGACTGTGGCATGGCGTTGCCCGACTTAGAAACACGCACCTTGACCAATACTTCACCTGCGCCCGAGAGTTTTCGCTCGGGTGTCATGGCGGTGGAATCGTCCAGTGTGAATGCCAAAGGCAGTTGGGCGACTGTTGTTTTGAAGATCGCCAAAGGCATGCGCTCACCATTGGCTGGTGTGGCATAAATGAACACCACATCAGAAGGCTTCACCTTGCCCTTGAGCGCTTCCGCTATGGCAACTTGACCCGACACAGTCAAGCCAGTGCTTGCGGCACCGGAAGTGTTAGCTGAAGGCGCTGCGGCAGGCGTCTGCGCGGCATTCATCTGAGCCGAAGGACCCTTGGCAACTTGAGCGGGCATGCCCAGTTTTTGCTGCACTGAGGCAATGGCCTCGTCTAAGCCTGGCACATCAGGGTTGTCGGCTGCCAAGGGCTTGCGGGCTTGTTGCCAATACTTCAAAGCATCGGCATATTTTTCGTGCGAGTAAGAGGCACTTCCCGCCATCAACAAAGCACCATAGTTTTGCGGGTCGCGTTGCAGAATGTCACGAATCACATTCCAAGGCTCACCTTCAAAGTTGCCTTGTGATTTCATGGCCAATACTTCTACGCGCTCGAGCTTCAGATCGTCATCGGCAGACAATTTCAAAGCGCGGTCATAGGCTTGCACAGAAGCATCAAACTTCTCGAGGGTGCGGTAGGTTCGGCCCAACATCACCCAACCCTGAAGGTTATCGGGCTTGTCGTTTAATTTTTGGGCCAAGCTTTCTGCCATTTGGAGCAATTGGGTTGGATCAACCTTGTCGGTAGATTGAACGGCCATGGGATTGAGTGCATCGGGCTCACCTAGCCACATGTACATGCCCATCGCTGACAAAGGCAATGCCACGGCCACCAACACAGCAGTCCACAAGGCAGGCTTTTCTTGTTTCGCCTCAGGATCATCTTGAGCGGATGTATCCTCCAACAAGCGCAGGCTCAATTCATCGCGTGACTGTTGCCACTCAGCATCGCTGATGTGACCACTCTCATGCTCACGGTCAAGGTCCGCAATTTGATCTCGGTATACCTTCGCATTGGCTTTGGCCTGACTGGCATGCGTCACCACAGGACGTTGGCGCAGCAAGACCCACATCAAAACACCCGCCACACACATCACCATGCCCAGCGCCAACACAACAAACAACACATTGGCACTCATGATGCGTCTCCAGACTTCAGAATTTCTTGAACCTTGCGTCGATCTTCTTCGCTCAGTTGTTGCTTGAGGGGCTTCTCAGTTTGGCGTTGACGCAAGTAAAGGGCCATGCCCACAACACCGAGGACCAATAGCAGAAAGGGGCCAAACCACAAGACCCATGTGAGGGGTTTCACTTCTGGGCGATACAGGACAAAGTCACCGTAGCGCGTCACCAGGTATTCTTTGATTTGCGTATCGCTTTTGTTGTCCCGAATGAGTTTCCTCACCTCTTCGCGCAAATCGTTGGCCAGCTCAGCACGTGAAGATGCCAAAGACTCGTTTTGACACACCAGGCAACGCAACTCTTCGGAAATGTGAATCAAACGTTTTTCAACCACTGGATCTTCTGCCAAGGGCGCGGCTTCTTTGGCTTGCACAGCAGAAAGCGCAGTGACCATGGCAAAGGCCATGACTGCCAACAGCTTGAAACAGGGAGCATTCAATGTCATGAGAACTTTCACAATGCTTTAGGAAGCATTCAATTTCTGCACCAAGGGCAAGATGGTGGATTGCAGCAAATCGGGGGTCACCACACCCACGCGCTTGTAGCGAATGACGCCTTCTTTGTCGATCACATAGGTTTCTGGCACACCGTAGACACCGTAGTCGATGCCGACACGGCCATCCAAATCCAGGACGGACAATGCATACGGATTGCCATGACGGCTGAGCCACAACTGACTGCGCTCACGCGCCAGCTTGAGTTTTTCTTCAGGCGTGAATTTGCGACCTGCGGGCTCGTCTTGCGCTTGCACTTCTTTGTAGCTCAAGCCAACGATGGGCAATTGATTGGCCTTGGAAAACGCCACCAACACAGGATGCTCTTCGCGGCAAGCCACACACCAAGTGGCCCACACATTCATCATCCAGACTTTGCCCTTCATGTCTGCTGGTCCAAATTTGGGTGCGTTCGCATCCAAAGTGTAGAGTTCAAAAGCAGGCGCAGGCTTGCCGACCAAGGGCGAGGGAATTTCACGCGGATCGCGGTTCAGACCAACCGCCAGAAAGGCGACCAATCCAAAAAAGAGGACCAAGGGGATTAAAAACTTTTTCACAACATGCCTCCAGATGGCTTAGCTCAAGCTGTCCGCCGATTTGCGATAGCGTCGATCACTGACGGCCAACAAGCCACCCAAGACCATCAAGATGGCGCCGTACCAAAGCCAGGACACAAAGGGCTTGTAAAACACCCTCACGCTCCACTGCGGTTTGTCGCCTTCAATCGATTCACCCAAGGACACATAAAGGTCGCGGAACAAACCGGAGTCGATGGCCGCCTCCGTCATGGGCATGGCTGATGAGAAATACTTGCGCTTCTCGGGATGCAACACTTCCAAGAATTGATTGTCTTTGGTGACCTTGATTTCACCGCGGATGGCTTTGTAATTGGGGCCATCCACATTGGACACACCGACCAATTCAAAGTTGTATTTCTCGATGGAAACGGTGTCGTTCAAACCCATGCGAACATCACGCTCTACCTCGTAGCCTTTGACCAAGGTAACGCCCACCACCACCACCGCAATGCCCAAGTGCGCCAAATGCATGCCCCAGAACGAGGGCGGTATGCGGCCAGGTTTTTTGACACGGTCCACAATTTGCAGGATCAAGCCCACCAACACCCAAGTGGCCAGGGCCATGCCCATGGCACTCAGCCAATTGCCTTTTTCGGTGAAGCCCCAGATGAAGACAGCGACCAGCACAGCGGCCAACGCAGGAATGCGCATGGCAAGACCCAAGGTTTTCCAACGAGCCTCCCGCCAGTGTGCAATGCCGCCAGGAACCATCAGAAACACCACGGGCACCATCAAGGGCACAAACACCGCATTGAAATAAGGTGCACCCACCGACAACTTGCCCAAGTTCAAAGCGTCAACAATGAGCGGGTAAACCGTACCCAACAAGACCGCGCCTGTGGCCACCACCAACAACACACTGTTGGTGAGCAGCATGGACTCACGCGATACCAAACCAATCTTGCCACCCAATGTCGCTTTGGGTGCACGCCAGGCAAACAGCGTGAGTGAGATGCCCACCACCAAAGCCAGGAAGATCAAGATGAACACACCTCGGCGAGGGTCTGCCGCAAAAGCGTGAACCGATGTCAGCACGCCCGAGCGAACCAAAAATGTGCCGAGCAATGACAATGAAAATGCACCAATGGCCAACAGCACAGACCAAGCTTTGAAACCGCCGCGTTTGTCGGTCACCATCAAAGCGTGAATGAGGGCAGTGCCAAACAACCATGGCATGAGCGAGGCGTTTTCAACAGGGTCCCAGAACCACCATCCGCCCCAACCCAACTCGTAATAGGCCCACCAGGAGCCCAGCGCAATGCCGGCTGTCATGAAGACCCACGCCACCACCGTCCAAGGACGTGACCAACGCGCCCATGCCGCATCCATGCGACCGGACAACAAAGCGGACAAGGCAAATGCAAATGCGACCGAGAAGCCCACATAGCCCATGTACAACATCGGCGGGTGAATGACCAAACCGGGATCTTGCAACAAGGGGTTCAAATCACGACCATCTGGCGCGGCTGGCAGCAAACGCTCAAATGGACTGGAGGTGGTCAAGATGAACATCAAAAAGCCGGTCGATACCCAACCCAAAATGCCAATGACACGGGCCACCATGGCCAAGGGCAAGCTGCGAGAGAACAATGCAACAGCCAGCGTCCAGCCTGCCAACATCAAAACCCACAACAACAAAGAGCCTTCGTGGCCACCCCAGACCGATGCAAACTTATATTGCGAAGGCAGCAAGGAGTTGGAGTGCTCGGCAATGTACTTGATTGAAAAGTCATCGGTCAGTGCGCCGTGCGCCAACACACCAAATGAAAATGCGATCAACAAAAACTGCAAGACTGCAGCAGGCCTTGCCAAGGCTTGCCAACGCTGATGGTCGTTGACCGTTCCGGCCAACGGCAAGAGACCTTGAATCAGCGCCACACATGCTGCCAAGATCAAGGCAAAGTGGCCAATTTCTACAATCATTCCAGACTCTTTTCTATGGATGCATTAAGACCTCACATGAACAGTTTCATGTGAAGTCTTCAAATTCAGGGTTTCACGGAGGCTGCTGCTTTCGCAGCTGCAGCTTTGTCCAAAGCATGTTTGGCTTCAGGCGGCATGTAGTTCTCATCGTGCTTGGCCAAGACCTCGGAGGCCGTGAATTGCTTGTCGTCCGACAATTTGCCTTGCGCCACCACACCCTTGCCTTCTTTGAACAAATCGGGCAACAAACCTTTGTAGGACACTGGCACATCGTGCGCAAAATCGGTCACCACAAACTGCACGTTTTCGCCATCTTTTTTCAAACTGCCTTCTTTCACCATGCCGCCCACTCGAAAGGCACGACCTTGAGGTGCCTCGCCTTGAGACACTTGGGTGGGCGTGAAGAAGAACACCAAATTGCTTTGAAATGCATTCAAGACAAACATGCCAGCGATGGCCAACGCTGCGACAGCCGCAGTGATGAGCAAAAATCGTTGATGCCGCGGTTTCATCCCTGCCAATCCTTTCCTTGCGTTTGTGCAGCAGCCAGCTCTTGTGCCACTTGCGAAAGCGCCTTGGCGCGTGCCTGCTGAACCCACCACATCTCAATGATGATGAGCGCTGCGGTCACGCCAAAACTTCCCCAGACATACACGCCATAGCCACCCATGGCCCAAAAGTCTGACCAACTGTTCCAAATCATGATTGCGCCTCCATGGCCTTGGCTTTGACTTCAGGCAAATCGGCCACCCACTGCGCATGACGCTCCCGAATCAAGATGATGCTTCGGACGCGGTACAAAGCCATGGCAATGGCGTACATCCAAAATGCAACACCCATGATCAACATGGCTTCCAACATGATTTGCGCCATGCTGGAGCCTTTGGTCAGTGACACAGAAGCACCCTGATGAAGCGTATTCCACCACTTCACAGAAAAATAAATCACGGGCACATTGAGAGCCCCTACCAAAGCCAAGATACCGCCCGCTTTGTCTGCACGGCGCGGATCGTCAATGGCACTGGTTAAGGCGATGTAGCCCAGATACAAGAAGAACAAAATCAACTCAGACGTCAAGCGAGCGTCCCAAACCCACCAGGCACCCCACATGGGTTTGCCCCAAAGCGCGCCAGTCCACAGCGACAAAAATGCAAAGATAGCGCCTGTGGGCGCGAGTGCGCGGCCCATCATGCCGGACAGGCGGGTGTTGAAAGTCAAACCCAACAAAGCCCAAAAAGCCATGGCCAAGTAAATCACCATGGACATCCATGACGCGGGCACATGCACAAAGATGATTCGATAGCCCTCACCTTGTTGAAAATCGGTGGGCGCCACAAACATGCCCAGCCACAAACCCCACACCGTTAAACCAGTGGCCAACAAAGCAAACACTGGCCACAACTTTCCCGCTAGCGGGTAGAAGGTTTGAGGCGAAGCGTAATGAAAAAGTTTTTGCATCATTGGGTTAACCCATTCTTATGATTCAAGTGCAATTCGAAGTGATGCAGCGCTGGCCCAGGGGCTGAACACAGCGGCCACCAAAGCCATGGCCGCCAAGATGGACAAGTGCGCTGAAGCACCCAAACCACTGATCTCAGCTTGAACAGCACCTGCACCAAATACCAAGGCAGGAACATACAAAGGCAAGACCAACAAAGACAACAACACATCGCCACCGCGAACACCCAGCGTGAGCGCAGCGCCAATGGCTCCGATGAGCGACAAAATGGGCGTCCCCAACAACAGGCTGAGCGTCAAAATCCAAAGGGCATTGGCCGACAAGTCAAATTGCAAACCCAAAACAGGCGCCAACAGCACCAGCGGCAAACCCGACAGCAACCAATGCGCCAAGATTTTGGCGGCCACCAACATCGACAAACTGTTGGGCGACAGGGCCATTTGCTCCAGCGTGCCATCGGCATGGTCGGCGGCAAACATGCGCCCCAAAGACAGCATGCTGGCCAACAGCGCACCCACCCACAAAATGCCAGGCGCCACCAAGCGCAAAGTGTTCATTTCGGGACCAATTCCCAGTGGGAACAAAGCGGCCACCACCACAAAGAAAAACACTGAAGTGATGACTTCGTTCTTGCGCCGAAGGGCCAAGGTGAGGTCGCGTCGAACGATGGCAACAAAGGCGCTCATGCCGTCAACCTGTAGCTAAAGCCCACGCCGCCCAAGCGCACGGCCTGGTGGCTGGTGAGCAACACCATGCCCTGATGGGCCAAATGGCTGTTGATGACCTGCGTCAACGCGTTCTGAGCAGCGGCGTCCAAGGCCACAAAAGGTTCATCCAAGATCCACAGCTTGGCAGGACTGACCAGCAAGCGTGCCAGCGCCGTACGCCTTTTTTGACCTTGTGACAACACCCGCACAGGCAAATGCTCTCTGCCGCGCAAGCCCAATTGGACCAAGGCTTTCAAGGCATCCTCAGGCTTGAGGGGGCGGCCTGCGACGGCCGCATCGGCGCGCAGGTTTTCCATGGGGGTCAGATCTTCTTTAAGGGCCAATTGGTGACCCAAATAAGCCAAATCGGCACGAAAAGCCTCTGGATTTTGAACCACAGGCTGGTGATTCCAAGTAATTTCGCCATCTTCAAGGGCACTCAAGCCGCATGCCAAACGCAGCAGGCTGGTTTTGCCAACCCCATTGTCACCTTCGAGGTGCAGCCACTGGCCGGGTTGAAGGGTAAAAGAAACGCCTGAAAACAGCCGTTTGTCACCCTTTGAGCAGGAAAGATTGGAAACACTGAACATGTGGCTGAATCATCGCAGATCATGCCCATTCAGAATTGATTCAAGTCAAAAATAATGGGCAAAAAAAAGGGCAAATTTGACTTTGCCCTTGAATTTTAGCGCTGAGGCTTATTCGTCTGGTTCTTCGTACTCTTTGGGCAGCTGGTGCGCAATGCCTTTATGGCAGTCGATACAGGTTTTGCCTTCTTCTTTGGCTTTCATGTGCTTTTTGTAAGGCGTCTGTTTTTGCAGTTCTGCGCTCATGGCATCAAAGTTGTGGCAATTCCGGCATTCGCGAGAATTGTTTTCCTTCATCCGAGCCCATTCATGACCGGCCAATTCAAAGCGCTTGGCTTCAAATTTTTCGGGGGTGTCAATGCTGCCCGTGATTTTCCCCCAAACCTCGAAGCTGGCCTTGGACTTGCGGATCATTTTGTGAACCCAGTCTTTGGGCACGTGGCAATCAGAACAAATGGCCCTGACGCCTGTGCGGTTGCTGTAGTGAATGGTTTCTTTGTACTCTTTGTAAACCGTGTCGCGCATTTCGTGACATGTTGTACAAAACTCCAAGGTATTGGTCATTTCCATGGCGGTGTTGAAGCCGCCCCAGAAAATGATGCCCGCCACAAAGGACGCAGAGGAGATGGCCAACAAAGAATACTTGGCTGGCTTGTTCAGGCTTCTCCAAATGCGTTTAAAGAAACCGACTTGCTCGTTGTCCATGATGACTCCTGACACTCAATATTTTCTAAGGCTTGACTTCAATGGCTCACTTCAATTTCAGAAGTTATGCGTCAAGGTCACAGCCATGAGATTGGCCTTGTAGTTAGGCGCCGCTTGGTTGGTGGGAATCAATGTGGAAGGCGAGAAGCCATATTGATAACCGTTGTAGTAATAGTCAGCACTGCTCAGTTTTTGATACGCATAACGCACCGTCACTTTGCTGGTTTTGTCCAGTTGGTAAGACCCCGTTACGCTGGCTTGGCCCAGCGTGCTCTTGATGTCGGGCAACTGACCGCAAGAATTAATGGCCGCAGCACTGCACGTTAAGCCGCCCGTTGTGGTCGTGGCGTAATTCAACACAGTGCCATATGCACCTGTCCCCAAGGAATAGGTCAGGTCGCCGGCAATTTCCAATTTACCGCCCATCAAACCGGCTTGCTTGACACCAATACCGACCGTGGTGTCGTTGTCTTTCAGCATGTTGGTCCAAGAGGCCGTGGCAGGTATCCCAATGGCGGTGGCAGATGCGGCACTTGCAGTCACGGTATTGCGCTGCAAACTGGTCAACTCACGCTCGCGGTGCTGTTTGGTGACATACGCATAGACAGCGCCGTTTTCCTGATACGCATAAGAAGTGTCCGCATTGAAGCTCCAGGTGTTGCCGTTTTGCACGCCGTAAGTTCCGGTACCATATTTGTCCTCGGTGTATTTGGCACTCAAGCCGACGGACACTTGATCACTGGCTTCCCAGTTCATCTGTCCTTTCACAGACTGCTGTGTGCGAGAGGCTGAGAAGAAGGGGTAGAAGCCATAGTAGTCACCCGCATTCTGACCTTTGGGGGTCAGGTTAGGTGAAGGCACTGGACCGGGAACTGCACCGTTTTGGCTGATGAAGTTGGAGATGGCATAGGGATCCGTAGTGGCCTGGCGATCGCTGTAACCCACACCCAAACGAAAGTCGACCGTGTCGCTGCCTTTCATGCGGTAGGTCGCATCGATGCGGTCATCTTTGCTGGATTGGGCTGTGACGCAGTTGGTTCCGGCTGGATAGCCCACGCCAACAGCAAAACTGTTACACCACCGCTCAATGTCCTCATGCACATAAGCCACACGCATGGACTGCCCCACTTGAATGCGATAGTCGCCAGCCAATTCCAGTTGAGACTTTTTATTGCTCAATGGTGTGTTGGGGTACAGCGCTGTATGTTGGCCACTGATCGCATTGAAGTTTTGCATGTAAGACGTGGTTTGATTGTCACGTTCATCAAAACGCAAACCTGCAGACAAGGTCCAATCTTTGTAAGAGCGGTCCGTCACTTTCACATCGGCGTGCGTGTTGATCACTTCACCATTCAAGGAGGCCACCGACGTTGGCGTGACCAACAAACCCGCCTCAGGTGTTACGAACGCGCTATTTTGCGTATTGCGTCCATAGGACAAATTGGCCACCAATTTGGTTTTCGGTGCCAATGCGTAACCGACTTGCAAATTCAACTGATTGAAACTGTTGCTGGGCGCCGTTGTCATGGCTTGCAAAGCGCCTGTATACGCAGTTGTGCCAGCAAAGCTCTGGAAGTTCACTCGGTCATAGTCGTCTGTGTAGAAAGAACCGAAGTAAGAAGCTGTGACAAACGATTGATCACCCTTCCAGTTCCAAGCCACTGTGACCGTATCTGTTTTTGAAGCAGTTGGCATCGGCAAAACCGTTACGGCCTCGCCTGTTGCACCGCCCACACCCGCAACACCAAAGCCCATCAACTTGGCGCCGCTGACAGCCAAATGGTTGTAATCAAAACTGAGACTGTTGCGCGCATCCACAGCCAAATTGGCACTGACGGAAGCGTTTTTGCGTGTGCTGGAAATGTCCAAATTGTGGAACGCAGCCAATTGATTGGGCGTCAACACATTGGTTCCTGCGCCAGCTGTTGCGGCCAAGCCGAAGTTGCTTGGCAAGGTGAATGAATTGCCCCCCATGGTGCCAAGGTAGGGTGTTTGATAACTGCCATCTAAATTGTGACGCAGGGAATCAAATCCCAACTTGTAGCTCCAGACGCCTTGCTCCGAAGCGCTCACCTCTGCAGAGCCCGACATCAAACCAATGTCGGTCGCCTTAAGAGACCAACGCTCCAAACCGCCTTGTTCGTTTTGGGTGTAAGCCGTGCCGCCACGGACATTGAGTCCCCCAATCAAACGACTGGCTGACGTGTTCAGGCCGTTGTACTCACCAAATTTTGCAGAAGATGCAGAAGGGGTGATCACACCCAACTCCACAGAATTGGCGGGCTGCGTCAGTGCTTTGATTTCGGCCTCATCCGCTTGTGCTGCCATGCTCAACAACACACCCGACACGGCCAAGGCAATGGCACTCAACCGTAAATTGTGACTTTGAACTTTCATTTTGTTCTCCGATAGAGGTTGATCAGCGTTGCAGGTAACCACCAGCGGGGCTGTTGGTGCCGTGGACTTGGCTGTGGCAGTTCATACATGCTCGGCCCACAATGTTTTTGCTTGGGAACTGGGCTGCACCGGCGGCATTTTTAGTGGCCAAACCACCTTGGTATCCCGCTGCATTCACACCTGCTGGTGTTCCGCTGGCATGGGTGCCGTCATGGCAGTCTTGGCAGAGGAATGGGGCACGTGATTTGAGCAAAGGCGCAATGTTGGAGCCGTGGGGAGTGTGGCAATTGGCGCAGTCTTCTGTCACGGGCTGGTGCTCGAACAAGAAGGGGCCGCGTTTTTCGGCGTGGCACTGATAGCAAGTTTCAGTGACTGTGTTTTTCTTCAACAGTTTGGGGCCAGTAGAACCGTGTGGGTTATGGCAATCTGAACAAGCCACTTTGCCTTCTTCAAGGGGGTGGTGAGAGATTTTTTTGCCATCTGCACGTTGTTCTTTGTGGCAGGTGTAGCAAACTTCAGTTTGTGTTTTTTTGGCCAAAACCTTGTCGGCAGGACGGTGCACTTTGTGGCAATCGTTACAAGCGACGCCACTGGTGTCGTGCTTGCCGCCATCCCAGTTGTTGCGCTTGCTGTCTTTGTGGCAAGTTAAGCACTGGCCCGCACGTTCTTTGTCGTCCGACAATTTGAAAGCACCTTTTTTAAACACCACATCAGGTGCAGCACGTACTTTCGTCACGGGATCACCTTTGACGTGCTTGTCACTTGCACCATGACAAGACTGGCAATTAGGGGCTTTAGGATCGCCCTTCACACCATGCTTGGTTTGGTAGATGGACAAGACAGGTGCCGATTCGCTTTCGTCGTGGCACTTGGTACAGATGGCATCTTTTTTCAGCGCCTCTTGTGCGCGCTGCGCATTGGCTGGA
>CANGCI010000039.1 GCA_947451995.1 Comamonadaceae bacterium
AAAGTTTCTGCCGTTCTTTCAGACAATGCTTTTCGGTTGCCTGTGAACGGACCAAATCGCCTGACATCCACATCCCACAAATCAACACTGGGCTCGCCGCCCACAATCCATTCAGCCATCAAACGGCCTGCACCGCCTGAGTTGGCAATGCCCGCAGAGTTGAAGCCAGCGCACACAAAATAATTGCGTACTTCAGGCGCTTCGCCCAAAATGAAATTGCCATCGGGCGTGAAGCTCTCTGGGCCATTCAGCAACATTTTGACCTTGGCAGTTTCCAGGCAAGGTGTCCGCTGTATGGCGTTTTCCATCAAGATTTGAAACTGATCCCAGTCTTCACCCAACAACTCAAATTGGAAAGTGGAAGGAATGGGATGCACGTTCCAAGGCTTGGCCACAGGCTCAAAGCCACCCATGACCAAGCCCCCCACTTCTTCTTTGTAATAAATGTAGCCATCGGGGTCGCGCACCACCGGCCACATCGGATGAATGCCTTCAATTTTGTCGGTGACGATGTAGAAATGTTCGGCTGAATACAAAGGCACATTGACGCCTGCCAATTGGCCAAATTGCCGCGCCCACTGGCCCGCGCAATTCACCAAGATGTCACACTGAATATCGCCTTGTTTGGTTTTGACACCTTTGACTTGTCCGTTGTGCAAATCAACACCCGTCACTTCAATGTCTTCAAAAATCTTCACACCCTTTAGGCGCGCACCCTTGGCCAAAGACATGCAAAGGTCAGCAGGATTGGCCTTGCCATCGCCAGGAATCCAAATGCCCCCCACCAAATCATCGGTGCGTAACAAAGGCGCACGCTCTCCCACTTCATGTGGCGTGATTTCGTGCACTTCAACACCAAAGCTACGGGCCAATGCAATTTGCTTACGCAACACTTTCATGCGCTCGGGGGTACGGGCCACGTTGACACTGCCACATTGCTTCCAGCCTGTGGCCAAGCCTGTTTCCGCTTCTAAAGTTGAGTAAAGGTCAATGCCGTATTTACTCATTCGGGTCATGTTGCGGTTCGGCCGCATTTGCCCCACCAGACCGGCAGCATGCCAGGTCGTGCCACTGGTCAACTTGCCTTGCTCCAACAAAACCACATCGGTTTGACCCAACTTGGCCAGGTGGTAAGCCACCGAGCATCCGGCAATACCACCGCCCACAATCACAATTTTGGCTTGCGTAGGAAACTCTTGTGTTGCCATGATGAAATCCTGATTGAATTAACCTAAACGAAGCGCAGCCACCCCAGACAAGATGACTACAGTGCCGACAACTCTCTGCCGTGTCCAAACCTCTTTCAAGAACCACGCTCCAATGAAGGCTGCAAAAAATACAGAGGTTTCGCGCAACGCAGCCACCATCGCAACCGGTGCAACGGTCATGGCCCACAAGGCAATTGCGTAGGAACCAATGGATGCACATGCACCGCCCATGGCCACCGGCCAGCGTGTACGCACATAAGGCCAAACTTGGCCCTTGCGTTGCATGAAGACCAAGGCAGCAAAGGGCCATCCATCCAATACAAACAACATGCTGATGTATTGCGCAACCTGGCCCGAGTTGCGCGCACCTTTGGCATCGATCACGGTGTAGATGGCAATCAAGACGGCGTTACTGAGTGCAAACACAATGGCCTTGCGATGCGACCACCAAACCCTCGTAAAGCCCAACAGCAACACCCCACCACAAATACAGGCAACGCCCATCCATGCCAAGGGAGACAAGGCTTCATCTATCAAAGCAAAAGATGCAATGGCCACCAACATGGGTGCGGTGCCTCGCATCAAGGGATAGGTCAATCCCAAATCACCATGTTTGTAGGCCCCAGCCAATGCAAAGTAGTAACCCACATGCACCACCAAAGAACCCAAGATATAAGGCCAGGATTCAGGCGACGGTGGGCCTACATACAAACACACAGGGAGTGCCAAAATGGAGCAAAGCACATGGATCAGGGCTGTGTCCAAGGTTTTGTCAGTGCTGGATTTCACCAGCGCATTCCAACTTGCGTGCAGCAATCCACCCAACAACACCAAAAACAAAACAGACCAGGTCATGTCCGGCTTAGGCTTTTAAAGCGCAGCGTCTTGCAATCTGCATGTAATGTGAAAGTCCTGGTGTTTGAAGCGCAGGTTGCTTGGCCAAGTCGTCCCACAAACGCAAGCGCACAGCATCAGGCGCACCTGGCTCCGAAATGAACTTGTCGGCTTCTGCTTTTGAAAAGATACCGCCTTGCAACTTCAAACTGCGCTGAGAATCCTCTGACAAAGCATCGTGATATTCCGGTCGCGCCGCACACAGATAACGTTTGGCATCGACGTGCCGCTGAATGGCATCGATGACCGCATCAGGAAACAAGCCGCGTAAAAATGGCAGCACACGGTACTGATGCACATCATCGACGCCATGCATGCTGGGGGTGTCGCCCAAGTCGTGCAACAAATGGCCCAAGTCGTGTAAAAAAGCTGCTGTCACCAACTCATCACTGGCGCCCTCTTGTTCGCCTAGATAGGCTGATTGGAGTGCATGCTGCAACATGGTGACAGGCTCGCCCGTGTATTGCTCATGGCCCTTCTGTTCAAACAATTTTTCAATGTCGTCTAAGCTTAAAGCCATGCTTTTCCTAAAATATTGCAAACTAACGCGATTTCTTTGCTTGGCTTCATGCCCAAGGCATCGAATACGTTTTGATGTTGGTAAAGCTCTTCATCGCTTCTTGAACGCCTTCTTTGTAGCCCAGCCCAGAATCTTTGATGCCGCCAAACGGTGTGAGCTCTAAGCGATACCCAGGTACCTCGCGAACATTGACACTGCCCATTTGCAACTCATTCACAAAGCGCACAATGTAGTCCATGCGATTGGTGCAGACCCCGCTCGACAAACCATAGACAGTGCCATTGGCAATTTGAATAGCTTCGTCAATGTCTTTGAATTGAATGATGGGTGACACAGGACCAAAAGTTTCCTCTTTCACCAACAACATCTCTGGTCGCACTTGGTCCACCACGGTGGGTGAGTAAAGGGCGCCCCGTCGTTGATTGCCCACCAACAAACGAGCGCCGTGGGCGACAGCGTCGTTCACGCGTGCTTCAAAAAACTTGGCCGCGGCCTCGTCAATCACAGTGCCCATCAAATTTTCTTTGTCCGATGGATCGCCATACGTCCATGCTTTGGTTTTTTGCACCACCAAGTCGGTAAAGTCTTTGGCCACAGTTTGATGCACCAGCATGCGTTTGACGGCTGTACAACGCTGTCCCGAATTTTTGTAAGAACCTTGAACAGCCAAATTGGCGGCCTCTTCCAGGTCGGCATCTTCCATCACGATGAGCGGATCGTTGCCACCCAACTCCAACACAATGCGTCGGTAGCCCGCTTTGTCGGCAATGTATTTGCCAATGGCCACGCCGCCTGTGAAGGTGATCAAATCCACTGCTGGGTGCGTGAGCATTTCATCGGCAATCTCACGCGGGTCGCCTGTGATCACACTCAGCATCTCAGGCGGCAAGCCCGCTTCGTACAAGAGGTCTGCAAAGTAAATCGCCGAATAAGGCACCTTCTCAGAGGGCTTGAGTACCATGCGGTTGTTGGTGGCCACACTGGGAATGACTTTGTGGGCCACTTGGTTCATGGGGTGGTTGAACGGCGTGATGGCCGTGATCACGCCCAACAAGGGCGCACGCTGTGTGTAAACACGGCGCTGCTTGCCGTGATGCGTCAAATCGCAACTGAAAATTTGCCCATCGTCTTTCAGCACCTCTTGTGCGCCAAACAACAAGACATCGCTGACACGCCCGGCTTCGTAAACGGCATCTTTCCAGCACAAGCCAGCTTCAGCAGAAATCAAGTTAGCGATGTCGTCCAAACGATCTCTCACCAAAGCTGCTGCTTTGTTCAAAATGGCAGCGCGGTCAAAACGCGACAACTTGGGCTTGTAGGCATGCGCAATGGCATAGGCTTCGCGCACTTCTTCCAATGTGGCTTTAGGAACCGTCCCCAAGCGTTGCTCAGTGAAAGGGTTGAACACTTCGATGAAACGATCGCGTCCCCCGCCTACCTTTTTGCCGCCAATGCGCATGGCATCGAGTTGATGATTTTGGATGAATTGTTCGACTTGACTCATGGCCTTGGCCTTTTGAAATTTAAGCGGTTTGTCCAAAATTCAGGGCCAGATCAAACGCATCAAAATTGCGCCAGCGACGTTGACGGTCCAAGTTGGGCACGGCGCGGTTCATGATCAAGGGCACACGCTGTTCACTGATGCCACCGTGCGATCGCAAGGGCACATCAAGACCTGACAAATCGTGCTTCGATTTGGCGGTGCCCAGCACCGTGTCGTAATCGGACACCACCACCAAATCTCCCAATCGATCTGCTGGCAATTCAAATTTTTCAGCCGCTTGCTCGCGTGTCAACACCACCTCAATGCCCTGTTCGGCTTGCAATTTTTCACAAGCCTTCAACGGATCTGCGCCTGCTGGCAAATAAATGGTCGCAAAAGAACCCAAAGCGCCATGGTGCACCACATACGGATCGGTGATGGGCAAGATGACGCGCACAGCGCCGGCACCTAACCAAGTATCAAACCAGTCTTGCAAATAGATCACCTTGGGTTGACCGTCCATGCCCACCTTGGCATTCATGCCATGGTCGGCCGTCAACACCACAACGCAACCCATGGCATCGAGTTGCGCCATGTAACTGTCCATCATGGCGTAAAACGAATTGGCACCATCGGTGCCAGGGGCAAACTTGTGTTGGATGTAATCGGTGGTCGACAAATACATCACATCGGGGCGTTGGTTTTTCATCAGCCACACACCGGCCGCAAACACAAACTCAGACAAGTCTGCGCTGTAGACGCTAGGCAAAGGCTTGCCCACTTTGTTGAGCAGATCGTCAATGCCATGCTCTGCCACTGTGGCTTTGTCGGCCTTCTCGGCAGAGAAGCAAATACCCTTCATGTTGTGACCCAACAATTGGCGCAACTTGTCTTTAGCAGTGACCACCGCCATCTTGCAACCTGCGTCGGCCAATGCAGCCAGCAAAGAAGGGGCACGCAACCACTTGGGATCGTTCATCATCACTTCAACGTTGTTGGCGCTGTCGTACAGATAATTGCCACAAATGCCATGCACACTGGGGGGGGCACCTGTCACGATCGACAAATTGTTGGGATTGGTGAAACTGGGCACCACACAATCGGCATGCAAACCCGTGCCTTGCGCCAGTACTTTTTTCATCCAAGGCATGTGACCGCCTGCCACGGCTTGGCCCAAATAGTCGGGCTCACAGCCGTCCACACACACCACCACCACAGGCTGTTTGGGCATTTGATAAGTGCGATTGTTCACTTGCATGATTTTTCCTTTTAAGGCGCTTTGCGCTCTGAGTATTTAACGTAATTTCGAATGGTTGTTTCGCGGCTCATCAACACGTGTTGACGCAGTGCATCTGCTGCTTTGATCGCATTTCGCGATTCGATGGCATCCAAAATGTCGCGATGCTCATTGACCGAGGTGACCAACACTGTGTGGTCAGAAAAATTTCGACGGCGAAACAAACTCAACTCTCGTGTCAGCTTACGGTAAATGCTGATGAGTTTTTTGTTGCCCGCATAAGACACCATGGTCTCGTGAAATTCCACATTCAATCGGTAATAAGTGGCTGCATCTTCTACTTTTACAGCTTGCGCCATTTGTGTGACAAGACTGCGTAAATTGTTCAACTGCGCCTCATTGGCACTGGCAGCCAAAGTACTACCGACATGCGCTTCCATCATGGCGCGCAGGTCAAAGATTTCGAGGGCTTCGTTGAGGGGAATTTGACGAACGTAAACGCCACGATTTTTTTCCAGCTGAACCAAGCCCAGTTCTTCCAATACACGAAAGGCCTCTCGGACAGGACCTCTTGAAACGCCCAAACGCTCTGCCAATGCAGTTTCTGTCAGTTTGTCGCCGGGTCCCAATTCACCCACATGAATGAGTCGCTCGATTTCTCGCTGCACAGCGCCTGTCAGTGACTGGTTTTGAAGGAGCGTGATGGTGGCGTATGGGTCTTGGACACCCGCATACGGGGCATCTTGAAGCACTGCGTTGATCGGCATGCACCGAATTTGATCACAACTCAACACATTGTCAACAATCTACAAAAAATCATTTGACAAGCCAGATTTCTTAGATTCCAATGATTTTCACGGGCCTGTCACACTGATGTCACAGAAAAAACGCAAAGTAATTGACTTTAAACCCTCAAGGATGACGTATGCGCGCACTTTACAAATCCGCCCTTCTGGTCGGCGGACTGTTGCTAGGCTCTATGGCCTGGGCTCAAAAAACCCAATTGCTGGTTTACACAGCATTGGAAGTTGACCAGTTGAAGGCTTATCAAGAAGGCTTCAACAAAGTTCATCCTGAAATTGAAATCAAATGGGTTCGCGACTCAACAGGTGTCATCACGGCCAAATTGTTGGCTGAAAAGGCCAACCCCCAAGCTGATGCCGTCATGGGTGTTGCCGCAACCAGTCTCGAGTTGATGAACAAAAACGGCATGCTCGAGCCGTTTGCACCATTGAACTTAGACGCCATCATGCCGCAGTACCGCGACAAGGCAAACCCACCCGCATGGTGGGGCATGGATGTTTGGGGCGCCACAATTTGTTTCAACACTGTCGAAGCCCAAAAGCGCAATATTCCCAAGCCTGAAACTTGGAAAGACCTGACAAAGCCCGTCTACAAAGGTCAAATCGTGATGCCTAACCCCGCCTCTAGCGGAACCGGTTACTTCGATGTCATTGCTTGGTTGACTCTGTTTGGTGACCAAAACGGCAAAGGTGGCGGTTGGAAGTACATGGACGCCTTGCACGAGAACATTGCGCAGTACACACATTCAGGCTCCAAGCCTTGCAACATGGCTTCTAGCGGCGAATACGTTGTGGGTATTGCATTCGAATACCGCGCCAACGCAAACAAAGCCAAAGGCGCACCCATTGACTTGGTTTTCCCCAAAGAAGGCTTGGGTTGGGATTTGGAGTCTTTCGCCATCCACAAAGGCACCAAAAAATTGGATGCCGCTAAGAAATTGGCAGACTGGGCCTCTAGCAAAGATGCCATGAAACTGTATGGCAAAAACTTTGCCATCACTGCACACCCTGGTGTAGCGGATCCTTTGCCAAACGTGCCCAAAGACTACGAGTCACGCTTGGTCAAATTGGACTTCAAGTACGCCGCTGATCAACGCGAACGCATCTTGACCGAATGGAACGCTCGCTACAACGGCAAATCTGAAAAGCGTTAATTTTTTCAAATGGCCGCCTGGCATTGACTAGGCGGCTTTTTTTTGGTCCCCAATGTCTGCTCGTCCCTATCTTTCCCTCTCACACTTACACAAAGCCTTCGGCAATTTTGTCGCCCTGCAGGATATCAACTTGGACATTCTTCCAGGTGAATTGGTTTGCTTTTTAGGACCATCTGGCTGCGGCAAGACCACCCTGCTGAGAATCATTGCAGGACTTGAAGTACAGACGCGAGGTGAAATTCAACAAGCCGGCAAAGACATCTCCACAGCACACCCTTCCGATCGGGACTACGGCATCGTTTTTCAAAGTTACGCACTGTTTCCCAACCTCAGCATTGCTGACAACATTGCCTACGGCTTGGTCAACCGAAAAGTGGCACGTCATTTGGTGAAACAACGGGTTGACGAGTTGCTCAAGTTGGTCGGTCTAACGGGAAGCGGCGCTAAATATCCTAGCCAACTTTCTGGAGGTCAGCAGCAGCGCATTGCCTTGGCGCGTGCATTGGCCACGTCGCCCGGGTTACTTCTATTGGACGAACCCCTCTCGGCACTGGATGCGCTAGAGCGAGTTCGCTTGCGAGAAGAAATTAGATCTTTGCAACAAAGCTTGGGCGTGACCACCATCATGGTGACACATGATCAAGAGGAAGCTTTGAGCATGGCGGATCGCATCGTAGTGATGAACCACGGATGCATCGAGCAAGTGGGCACGCCTATCGAAATTTACAGAGAACCTGCCAGCGCTTTTGTCGCGGATTTTGTAGGGCAGGTAAATGTTTTGCCGGGTCAAATTGAAGGTCAGACCTTGAAACTCGGCAACATGCATATTGCTTTACAGAACATCGAGTCTAAGCATCAAGCCGCAGGCGATGTCAAAGTCTATTTGCGGCCTGAAGATATTCAGGCACGCCCAGTCTCTGAAAATGATGACTGCGCATTGATGGCCACCATCCATGAGATTGAATTTTTAGGTGCTTTTTGCCATGTGCATGTCACGGCACCCGCGATCTCGGAAAGCCCCCTGACCGTTTACTTGTCCCTGAATTTTTTAGCAGAACAAAATCTGAGCGCAGGTTCTCAACTTTCCTTGAAACTCATGCCAGAGCGCATCAAATTGTTCTGAGCTTGGCATGTCATCACACATTCGATTGAAGCAAAAGACCCATTGGAGTGAGTGGGTTGGATTGACGGGCTTAGGCTTTGTGTTGTTGGTGTTGCTGCTTTTTTTGGCAGCGCCCTTACTGGCCATCTTGCAACAAGCAGCACAAGACGATCAAGGTCATTTTGTGGGCCTTCGTAATTTCCTCAGTTATGTTCAAAGCCCTGCTTTGTTGCAGAGCTTATGGAACAGTGTTTGGGTTTCCGTGGTGGTCACCTTGATTTCCGTGCCACTGGCTTTTATCTTTGCCTATGCTTTAACTCGCAGCTGCATGCCTGGCAAGTCCTTGTTCAGGTCTATCAGCCTGATTCCTTTGCTAGCGCCATCATTGCTATCAGCCATTTCGTTGATCTACTGGTTTGGCAATCAAGGGGTCTTGAAAGAAGCCATGCGAGCCGTTGGCATTGCTCAAATTTATGGCCCCGCTGGAGTCGTACTCGCCGAATGCTTTGCGGTGTTTCCACATGTGCTCATGATTTTGGTCACAGCGCTCACGCTGGCTGATGCTCGCCTTTATGAGGCCGCAGACGCACTCGGAACCAGCACACAACGAAAGTTCTTTACCATCACATTGCCTGGCGCTAAATATGGATTGATCTCTGCTTCATTGGTCAGCTTCACACTGGTCATCACAGACTTTGGTATTCCCAAAGTGATTGGCGGCAATTTCAACATGATGGCGACCGATATTTTCAAACTGGTCATTGGTCAACAAGACTTTTCAAAGGGTTCGGTGGTCGCTTTGCTGCTGCTTTCACCTGCCGTCTTAAGTTTTGCCGTCGATCGATATGTCAGTGCGCGTCAAACAGCCATGCTCAGCGCCCGCGCAGTCGCGTTTCAACCCAAGCCTAACGTACGGCACGATGCGATCATGATGCTTTTCTGCACCGCGATTGCCATTTTGATGCTGGGCATGTTGGGCATGGCCGTCTTCGCTTCATTTGCCAGCTTCTGGCCCTACGACCTCACACCCAGTTTGCGTCACTACACCTTAGGTTTGGTAGATGGCGAAGTGGGCGAAGGCTTTGTCAACAGTTTGAAAATGGCCAGTGGAACGGCATTATTTGGAACCTTGATGGTGTTCATCACAGCCTATCTGCTCGAAAAAACCAAAGGCATGAACGCTGTTCGTGCCCCACTTCAATTACTTGCGGTCATTCCGATGGCAGTTCCTGGTCTGGTTTTGGGACTTGGCTATATCTTTTTCTTCAACATGGCCAACAATCCCCTTCATGGCATGTACCAAAGCATGGCCTTGCTCACGCTGTGCACCATTGTTCACTTTTACACAACGGGTCACCTCACTGCCACCACAGCCTTGAAAGCATTGGATGCCGAGTTTGAATCAGTCAGTGCCTCGCTCAAAGTACCGTTTTACAAAACATTCTGGCGAGTCACACTCCCCATTTGCACACCGGCCATGGTCGATATCGCAAGGTACTTTTTCATCAACGCCATGACAACCATATCCGCCGTGGTTTTTTTGTATTCACCAGAAACCAAGGTCGCTTCGATTGCCATTTTGAATTTAGATGAAGCTGGCGATATCGGTGCCGCAGCTGCCATGGCCGTTCTGATTGGGTTAATCTCAGCCTTTGCGACAATCATGTTTGCCTTATTGAGCTGGTTTGTAGACAAGCGGACCCAAGCTTGGCGTGTTCGTTAATTGACAGCACGTCGGCAAAAACGCTATAAAAACATTTAAAGCCAAAAAAACACCATGCAACGCGAATCCATCCTACTAACACCCGGCCCCCTCACCACCACATTGCGCACCAAGCTGGCCATGCTTCGCGATTGGGGATCTTGGGACAATGATTTCATTGCCGTCACTGCGCGTGTCCGGAAAAGCTTGCTGAACATTGTTCATGGCCACGACTCCCATGTGGTGGTGCCTTTGCAGGGTAGCGGCACATTCAGCGTTGAAGCCGCTGTTGCGACAGTGGTGCCACCCAGCGGTCACATTTTGGTTCTAGACAACGGCGCTTATTGCAAACGCGCAGCCAAGTTGTCCACGATGATGGGCCGAAAAACCACTTTGGTGCCCACAGCAGAAGACAAAGCCGTTTCGCCTTCCGAGCTTGAGTCTTTGCTTCAAAAAGACCCCAGCATCACGCACGTGGTGCTCATTCACTGCGAAACTGGCGCAGGAGTTTTGAACCCATTGCACGATGTGGCAAAGGTTTGCGAAAAACACAACAAGGGCTTGATCGTGGACGCCATGAGCTCGTTTGCAGCCATTGAAATTGATGCCCGCACCACGCGCTTCGATGCACTCATTGCAGCCAGCGGCAAATGTTTGGAAGGCGTACCTGGCATGGGTTTTGTGTTCATTCGCAAAGCCATTCTTGACAGCTGTGCTGGCAACAACACCTCCTTGGCCATGGACTTGCACGACCAATACGTGTACATGGAAAAAACAGGCCAGTGGCGCTTCACCCCGCCCACCCATGTCATGGTAGCTTTGGCAGAAGCCATTCAACAATTTGAAGAAGAAGGCGGCCAACCGGCCCGACTCAAGCGCTACCAAAGCAATTACAAAACCTTGATTGAAGGCATGGCTGCAATGGGCTTCAAGCCCTATTTAGACCCCGCGGTACAAGCCCCCATCATTGTGACCTTTCACGCGCCTTCTGACGCGCATTACGATTTCAGAAAATTCTATGAAGCCGCCAAAAAGTATGGTTTCATTTTGTACCCCGGCAAGCTGACTGAAATTGAAACTTTCCGAGTTGGCTGTATTGGTGCCATCGGTCCTATTGAAATGCAACAAGCCGTTCACGCAGTGTCTTTGGCACTGAAGGATTTAGGCATCGCAAGCGGCGCCCCAGCTTAAGCACTGTCGCGATATGAACAAAAGCGTTATGCCCCTCAAGATCGGTATCTCCGCCTGCTTCTTTCACCCGAACGAAGCGCGTTCTCTTTTCAAGGGTAAAACCCTTCAATACATTGAGCAATCTGTCGCTCATTGGATCATGTCGCAAGGTGACTTGGCTGTCATGATTCCTTCCCCCGAAGGAAGCGCGCATACAGACACGGCGCAACTCACTGACTACGCAGCGTGGTTAGACGGCGTGGTCTTGATGGGCGGCAGTGATGTTTGGCCCGGTAGTTATGGCGAGACAGCCTTACACCCCGACTGGGAAGGCGATCGCATTCGCGACGAATACGACAAGCAATTGATTGCTGCATTTTCTAGCGAAGGCAAGCCTGTTTTGGGCATTTGCCGGGGTATGCAAATCATCAATGTGGCCTATGGGGGTTCGCTCTACCAAGACATCCCCACCCAAATTGAAAGTGCACATCGACATCGCGACAGTGAAAGTTATGACTTGAATTCGCATGAACTTCAAATCAAACCCGAAAGCCGCTTGTCGCAAATTTTGGGTGGCCTGACGCATACCCGTGTTAACAGCATTCACCATCAATGCGTGAAAGTTGTTGCACCGGGTTTTGACGTTGAAGCTTACTGCCCCAAAGACAATGTGCCTGAAGCCATCCGGCGCAGGCAGTTGGATGGTGAGTCTTATGTCGCAGCCATTCAGTGGCATCCCGAGTTTCACCGGCCTGATTTGGGAAATCTGGACGATTCGCCCCTTTTGAATGATTTTCTAGAGGCTGCGCGAGTGGCCATCAAGCGCTGAATTTTCAATGCGCCTGGCCCTGTTTGACCTAGACCACACCCTGCTCGATGGCGACAGCGATCAGTTGTGGTGCGACTTCCTGATTGACAAAGGCTTGCTCGACAAAGCCATCTTCTCGGCCAAGAACGAGACCATGGCACGGAACTACAAATCCGGCGCTGTTGATGTGCAGGTCTTTTGTGAGTTCTACATTGGCACCTTGACCTTGAAATCACCACAAGATTGGGAACCGCTGCGTCAAGAATTTTTGAGTGAGTGCGTAGTACCGCGGCTGTGCGCTGGCGGCAAAGCTCAAATCAAATCACACCAAAACAATGGCGACCGCGTGGTCATGACCACAGCCACCAACCGTTTCATCACTGAACTCACGGCGGCTTTCTTGGGTATTCAAGAATTGATCGCCACAGAGGCCGAGATCCATGAAGGCTTGTTCACGGGAAGAACGCAAGGCGTACTGAACATGCGCGAGGGCAAAGTGACGCGCCTCAAATCTTGGTGCAATGCGCAAAACTTGCAATGGGAACAATTGGAATCTTGGGGCTACAGCGACTCCATCAACGACCTCCCCTTGCTAGAGGCCGTCACGCACGCCACTGTGACGCAAGGCGACGTCAAACTGCGCGCCGAAGCGGCCAACCGGGGTTGGCCGCAAATTGAATGGTTTTAACCAAGAAGGCAGGTGTGCAGCCTCCCCTGCCTGCCTGCTCACCCACTCCGTTTGCAATAGACCTTGAAACACACGGTTAATTCAACCGACATAAGATTTCCACTGGGTGCTGTTCAAAGGGAATAGCAGGTTCATGCGATGGTCGGGCCGCCTCGCGGACTTCGCTCGACCTGACACAAATGTTCTCCTTGCAAATTGAACACATCGCCGCGCTCATCTTTGCGCTGGCACTGCTCCATACTTTCTCCGTCAGTTATTTTGCGGCTTTGGCCAAAAGTTATCCCAAGCATTCTGGCCTTCTTCATTTGCTGAGCGAAGTTGAGGTTGTCTTTGGCTTTTGGGCTTTTATCTTGGTCGGTGCCATGGCGGTCCTCCAAGGCGGCCCTGCAGCACTGGCGTATGCAGAGTCACGGCAATACACAGAACCCTTGTTTGTGTTTGTGGTGATGGTCATGGCGGCTACACGGCCTGTCTTGTTTGCTGTCACACAGCTTGTCAATGCGATGGCATCACGCGTCCCCTTGCCCACCAGCTTGGTTCGCACTTGGATGGGCCTTGCCATCGTGCCTTTGATTGGTTCTTTGATCACTGAGCCTGCAGCCATGACGCTGGCAGCCCTGATGCTGGCACCTCTGGTGTTTCATGCCAAGGTGCCCGAGCGACTCAAGTATTTCACACTGGGTGTGTTGTTCGTGAACGTCTCGATTGGCGGCACCCTCACGTCCTTTGCCGCACCGCCAGTGCTGATGGTGGCCAGCACTTGGCAGTGGGACTCCGCATGGATGCTTTTGAATTTTGGTTGGAAATCGGCTGTGGCTGTGGTGATCAATGCCAGCCTGGCAGCTTATGCACTCAAGCCCTACCTGCACAAAGAACCGATTGATATCAAAAATTCAAGCATCGCCCCCGTGCCTTTCTCATTGGTCTTGAGCCATCTGGCTTTATTGGCAGGCGTTGTGGTGTTGGGTCACTACCCTGTGGCGTTTTTGGGTTTGTTTTTATTGTTTTTAGGTGTGACGCATGCCTACCCCAAGCACCAAAACCCTTTGATCCTCAAAGAAGCACTGTTGGTTGCATTTTTCCTAGCGGGCTTGGTGGTGATTGGCGGCATGCAACAGTGGTGGTTGCAGCCCCTGCTCACCCAGCTTTCGCCCAACGCTTTGTTTGGCAGTGCATTGGGACTAACCGCCATCACAGACAATGCGGCCCTGACCTACTTGGGCTCTTTGATTGAAGGCATTTCTGACGAAGCCAAATACAACCTCATGGCAGGCGCCGTTGCAGGCGGTGGCCTCACGGTGATCGCCAACGCACCCAACCCTGCAGGTGCTGCCTTGCTCAAGAAGGGATTTCAAAATACAAGCATCAGTGCCCTAGGCTTATTGTGCGGGGCATTGCTGCCCACATTGATAGCAGCCTTCGCTTTGAAATTCCTGCCCTTTTGATCAGCACTGAATCAGGTAGAGGGCTCTTGGTCTTTGGGCATTGGACAGGTGCTGAATCCAAACAAGGTATACGCCCCGCAAAAGCTGAACAAACCAGTGGCCAACACTACAATGCCCACCCAACCCCAAGGACCCACTTGGCCAGTTGCGGCCAAGGCCATCAATGCAAGTCCCGCCACAATTCGCAAGATGCGATCTATTCCGCCGACATTTTTTAACATCACAATTCTCCTAAGAAGTGAATGAATTCATTTTGCGCCGATTGAATGAAACGTCAAGGGCCTTTCAAAATGACACCCTTCGAATCCAAAACACGCGTGTGAATGGGAATGCCCTGCCCCACGCTTTGCGTCACAGTACAAAAATCTTCGAATTGCGACAAGACCCGATCCAGGTACTCAAGCTGGTGTGCCTCCACACCCAAATGCAATTTAGCCTCTATGCGCAGAACACGCATGCGCCCTTCTGCATTGCGCCCAACTTCTGCATGCACCACGGTATGAATGGGTTCTGGCGATTGCTTGAACTTGGCCAGCGCAAAATACAAAGCATCGCTCAAGCAATTGCCTACCGCAGCGGCTAACAAATGAACAGGTGTTGGCCCCTTGCCTTCACCCAAAGGTACCGGCTCATCTGTCATCAGCTGCGGCATGCCTTCGCTGAATTCAATGTCAAATTGGTATTTTGAGCGTTGACGAAGTTCAACGGTAATGGTTTTTTCTGACATGGTTGAAGCCCTCTAGTTTTCTCGGATGAGTGCACGGCACACAACGCCAATATGAGGGATTCCATCCGCTTCGGACTTAACTTAGATCAATTCATTTCAAGTACCGTCGGTCATGATGCGCTTGAAATACAAAAAACAATCGCCACTTGTCCTAGACGACCTTGAAAGGAGCTCACATGAAAACGCACTTGGTATGCCCTCACTGCAACAGCACCAACCGTGTTGCCACAGCGCAATTGGAAGCTGAGTTGTCATGCGGCAGCTGTCACAAGCCTCTGTTTGACAAGCACTCCGCCAGCCTTACAGCCACGGGCTTGGCAGCTCAAATTGCCAAAAGCGAAGTTCCTGTTGTGGTCGACTTCTGGGCGCCTTGGTGTGGCCCTTGCCGCATGATGGCACCTGAATATGAAAAGGCCTGCGCCATGTTGGAGCCTAACGCTCGATTTGTGAAAGTAGACACAGAGGCGCACCAAGAGGTGGGGGCCCAACACAATATTCGCAGTATTCCCACATTGGCAATTTTCAAAGGGGGCAAAGAAGTAGCCAGAATTTCTGGGGCTAGATCTGCTGCAGATTTGGCCAAATGGGTTCGGGCAGCAATTGGAAAATAAGCCGATTCAATCCGTCTCTCGCTGTTCCTAGTCCTCTGTTGGTTCGCAAAGGGCTTCAGAGAGATGGTTTTCAAGCTATATTTCGGTTCATGCGAACCAGCAAAATCAAAAACATTCAATTCGAAAAACTCGAAAAAGACGACGCCACCTTCAACCGTGCCGCTGAAATCTTTCGCGTGATGTCGGCACCCATGCGTTTGCGAATCATGAGTTGCTTGTGTGCTGGTGAAAAAAATGTCAGCGAGTTGTTAGAAGAAGTCGACACCACGCAATCCAACATGTCGCAACATTTAAGCACCTTGTTCCAAGCCGGCATTCTTCAAAAACGCCGCGAGGGCGTACAAATTTATTACAGCATCGCCAACCCAGGCTTTGTAGACCTGTGCCGCGCGGTCTGCACCCAAATCGCCACTGAAAGTCTCGAGTCAGTTTGAAGTCGGGTTAGTACTGTGCCCGTGCACGTTCTTGCCAGATTAACATCTATATAAATTAGGAGTGGCTAATGAATACATTGTCTTTGTTTCGCACATGCGGACTGTCTCTGGCTTTGTGCTTCGCTGCAGTAGCACATGCCCAAACCAAAGTGGTTTACCACCTCAACGAAGGCTTGGCTCAAGCAGCTCGCGCTATGGGCAACATTCGCAATCACTTGGCCGCTGACCCCAACGCCAAAATCACCGTGGTCACGCACGGTCCTGGCATTGATTTTTTACTTGAGGGCGCCATGACACCGTCAGGTCAACCCTTTGCAGGCACCATCGGTGACCTGGCCTCCAAAGGCGTGAAGTTCGATGTCTGCAACAACACGCTTGAAACCCGCAAAATTCCAAAAGAAAAAGTGGTGATGGAAGCTTCTGTTGTGCC
>CANGCI010000040.1 GCA_947451995.1 Comamonadaceae bacterium
ACCATCAACTTTTGAGCGCCTGTGGTTTTGAGAATGTACTCGCTGCCCGCGGCCAAGTCTTCGGCGCCGTTGGCAATGTCAAAGTTGATGGGGCGACTTTTGTCCGAGCGGCCATAGCCTTCGTTGTCCATGCACCAAGTGTCAAAGCCGCGCTCGGCAAACCAATCCATCACGGATGAATGCGGCCTGCCGGGCACGCTGAGATCGAAGGTGGGCTGTGAGGCCATCGAGGAGCCGTGCACAAATAAAATGGTCCCGACTTTGGGCACATGCGCGTGGGCTGGTTTGTTCCACAAAAACAGACGGATGTCGCCTTTGTGAGTCCAGTGTTCTGTGCCACCTGTCCATTGAACGCTTGTCATGCGAGGGTGCTCCTTGATGTTCGATTTACAAAGGCGCTTTGAGGAAATTCTCAAGCGCGTGGTGGAACTTGTTGCGCACCACGCCCATCATGGGGTTGTGTGCAATGCCTGAGAGCACCACAAACTGCTTGTCTTTGGTGGGCAAGCGGGTGAAGAAATCGAGCAGGTCGGGTTCTGCCGCAATGCCATCATATTCACCGCGAATGACCAGGGTGGGGCAGGGAATTTTTTCGGGTTCGACCAAGGGCAAATTGGCGCACATGTCGACGTAGGTGCCTGTCGGTACTTCGCTGACCAAAGGCAGTTCGGCGGCGGCAATGGCTTTAGGCACGCTGTCTTCGCTAGAGCCTGGCTTGTCGCGGTTGAACATGCCTTCGTAGAAAGCCAAGTCAACCTTGCGGCGGGGGCTTGCACTGTACTCAGGCAGCTTTTTGCGGCGTTGCTCTAAGGTGGGCGCGCCGGCGCCGGTGTACACCAAGGCAGACAGGCCCAAACGGGCCACGGTGTCGGGATGGGCTTCGGTGTAGACGCAGGCACGCAAAGCACCTGAAGAAGAGCCAAAGATGTTGATTTTTTGAACGCCAGTTTCTTGCAAAATGAAGGGCACCACAGCGGCCAAGTCTTTGGCGCCTGTGCGCACGTCGCTGTTGCCACGGCCCGACCAGCTAGAGCGGCCGTAGCCCTCGTGATCGACGGTCCAGCAGTCGTAGCCGCGTTCTGCAAAATAGTCCATGACGGAATAGTCTTTGCCACCGGGAACTTGCAAGTCGTAGGTGTTGCGGCCGGAAACCGTAGAGCCATGCACCAGCAACAAAACGGGCTTGGCGGCTTCGCCAGCGACGGGGGCTGTGGCACGTTTGCGGTAAACATACAAACGAACGTCTTCGCGGTTGACAGAATATTCTTGAGACCAGATCACGATAAATCGCCTTGTTGAGAAGGTTGAAAAAAAATAACTATACCCGGGACAATGAGAAAGAAATTTAGTCCAGCATGCCTTTTTCTCTGATGATGGTTTTCCCTTGGGAAGGCACCCAAAACTGAAGGAAGGCCTTGGCCAGTTCCCTTCTCGTTAGATAACCTACACTTGAGCGATCCCAATCACTGCTGGTTTTGCTTTGAAGCCTATCATTGTCTGCGCTGACGATTTTGCCATCACACCAGAGGTGAGTGAGGGCATTGCTTTACTGGCTGCCCGGGGCAGAGTCACCTGCACAAGTGTGATGAGTTTGTCACCCCATTGGCCTTCAAGTGCCAATTTGCTGGCATCCGTTCAAGAAAAGATCGACATCGGACTGCATGTTGATTTCACCAGCGAGTTTGCAACCCAGTCGGGCCAAGGTGCCAGCTTAGGTTGGTTGATGCTCAAGAGCGTTTCGCATGCCTTGGACAAAGTTCAAATTGAACGCTGCCTTCACCAACAATTGGACCTGTTCGAGAAGCACCTTGGCGCACAACCAGATCACCTCGATGGTCATCAGCATGTGCATCAATTTCCCGTCATTCGCGATGCTTTAATCAAGGTGTTGAAGCAGCGTTATAAGGCAGATGAAATGCCCTGGCTTCGCATTTCTAGAGTGCCTCGCACACAAATGAATTTAAAGGGCGCCGTGATCAATGGCATGGGGGCCAATGCCTTGTGCAAACTGGCCATTCAACACCACATCTCGCATTCCAATTACCTGACGGGTATCTACGATTTTTCGGGCAATGCGGAGGCGTACACTTCGCTGTTGGCCGATTGCATTGAACGCTCGCCAGAGAGAACAGTGTTGATGTGCCACCCAGGCTTGCCGGGGGACAGTCACTCACCTTACGCAGCGGCTCGAATTTGGGAGCAGCAAGTTCTTCAAGGCGAGCCATTTGAAGCCCTGTTGAATCGATTGCAGGTTGGCTTGGTCCGAGGCAGTCAGACTTTACAGGCATCGCCATGAAGCAAACGCATTTGAAAATTTCACTGACACCTCAACACACCTCTTGGTTGGTGATCGCATGTCTTTGGCTCTTTTTGCTGTTATTGGCATCGCTGCGGCCTTTGTCTTTGCCCGATGAGGGGCGATACGCTGATGTGGGGCGGTTGATGCTGATTTCAGGCGATTGGCTGGCTCCCAGACTCAATGGCATTCCTTTTTTCCACAAGCCTCCCTTGTTGCATTGGCTCCAAGCCAGTGCTTTTGGATTGCTAGGTGTGGGGGCTTGGACTGCACGCCTCATTCCAGCCTTGCATGCAGGCTTTATGTTGGTGGTGATGTATGGCGCAGCCCGCACCTATGCCTCCGAAAAATTTGCGCGCGATTCGGTACTCATTTTGGGCAGCAGTCTGGGCTTTTTGATTTCAGGCCAGTACGTGAACCATGACATGCTGGTGGCGTCGTGGATCAGCATCGCCATTTGGTGTTTTGGGCTGTCCTTCAAGCCCTTGGACCGCGTCGATGTTCGACTTTCTTTGTGGGGTTTTGCGGCTTGCGCCATGGGCTTGCTCAGCAAAGGTTTGATTGGTTTTGTGTTGCCAGGCTTGGTTGTTTTTTGCTGGCTGATTTGGACAGGGCAATTGGCGCGCTTGAAGCAAATGCCATGGCTACGGGGTTTGTCCTTATGGGCTCTGATCAGTTGGCCTTGGTTTGTGCTTGGGCAGTTGAAATATTCAGAACTGTTCAATTACCTGATCATTGGACAGCATTTCTCAAGGTACGTCGGCACCGATTTCAACAACCAATGGGGCGCTTGGTTTTATGCACTTGTTCTGTTGATCATGCTGTTTCCTTGGAGCCTTTTGATCCTTCAAGACCTCCGGCCTTTCAATTGGCTCGCCCATTGGCGCACGCAAAGAAAAAATCCTGCTCATCACTTTGAAAGTTTGTTGTGGGTGTGGACCCTGTCCATTGGCATTTTCTTCACGCTGCCCAAATCCAAAATTGTGGGTTACATCTTGCCAGTCTTGCCGCCCCTGGCTTGCATGGGTGCGTTGGCTTGGCAGAAGTGCAAGTCGCAGGGGCGCTCTGAACACATCTTCACGGCTTTACTAGTTTGCAGTCTGGGTTTGTCGGGTGTGCTCAATTGGCAAGCTGGCAAATACTCTCTCAAACATTCCAGTCAAGACGTGGCGCAAGTTTTGCGCTGTGCAGTGAGTGTCGATGACAAAGTGTTTGTCTCGGGTGGCTACCCCTACGATTTGCCCTTTTACGCACAACTTCAAAAGCCCGTCTGGGTGGCCATTGATTGGGAGGAGGCACGGCGCGAGCAAATCGACAATTGGAGCCGAGAGTTGTATGAAGGTGCCAATTTTGATGAGCAGGCCGGTCAAGTTTTGGTGCCACTCACTGCATTGGAGGACCCCGACACGGGCAGCTGGTTGATCGCACCCAACGATGCCGATTTAAGCGCGGTGAGCGCGCAATGGTCGGTGTTTGTCAAAGGCCACGCTTGGCAATTGTTGAGGGCCCAACCGGCAATGCGCTCAAACCTTGAAAGCCCACCAACGGCTCAAGACGAACGTTTGAACCGCTGCCAAGCCCAAGGCAAGCCCTAAAGCCAGCCAATCGGACAAGCCAAATCCTCTGAACAAAATCACAAATAAAAGTTGATTGCTGGCAAAGCCGGCCACAGAGGTGAGGGCAAAGCGTTTCAAGCTTTGCATGAGGCTGGTTTGGGCATCTTGAAAGCTGAGCCAACGGTGTCCTGCAAACGAAACGCCAAAGGCAAGGACAAATGCCAACAGGTTGGCAAGTTCGGGCAAGAGGTGGACTTTCAGAAAGCCAAAGGCCAGCAGATGCACCAAAGCTGCCGTGGTGCCAACAGCCACAAACGCCACACCACTTTGGACCAACTTGTTCAATAGCATGTGATCTTTCAGGGCAATCCTTGACCTGAACGTTCACGAATCAGATACAGCGGACGGCGTTTCACCTCTTCATAAATCCGAGCGATGTAGGCGGACAAAATACCCAAAGCTAACAATTGAATGCCACTGAAAAACACAATGCTGACAATCAGGGTTGCATAGCCGGGAACGGTCATGCCCCAATAAAAATGTTCAAACACAACCCACAAAATGTAAAGCATGGCAGTGATCGAGAGCAGCAGCCCAGATCCCGTCAGCAAACGCAGAGGCGCTATAGAAAATGCAAACATACCGGTCAAGGCCAATTTGAAGCCGCCTAACAGACCATAGTGGCTATGCCCCTCTAAGCGCGGCAGTGGGTTGTAGCTGACGGCAAAACTAGAAAAGCCAACCCATGCATAAAGGCCTTTCATGAAGCGATTGGCTTCGGGCAAGGAAAGAAGTGCATCCACCACTTTGCGGTCCATCAATCGAAAATCGCCAGCATTGCGTGGAATGTCAAAGCGACCGCCCCAGTTGATCAACCGGTAAAACCAGCCCACCAAATTGACGTAAAGGGCGTTTTGGTCGACACGAGAGTTTCTAACTGCGTACACAACGTCAATGCCTTCTTGCCACTTTGCTAGCATGACGGGAAACAAGTCCAGAGGGTGCTGCCCATCGGCGTCAATCTGAAAAATGATGTCGCCTTTTGCCATTGTGAGGCCCGCTGTCATCGCAGCTTCTTTGCCAAAATTTCGAGAAAAATCGATGAAGACCAAGGATGGATGTTCCTGCAGCAAGGACTGTATGACTTCCCTAGAATTGTCTTTGCTACCATCATTGACCACAATGACCTCGAAGGCACTGCACAAAGTTTGCAGCTTTTCGATTACCGTCAAAATGACGGGTTTCAAGTTGGCCGCTTCGTTGTAGGCGGGAATCACGCATGAAACGCGTAGGGTATCTGGCCGTTTGGGGGTCATAAGGTCTTTGTTGGTTGCAGTATGCGCCTTGTCATTTTCAAAGCCCCATGCTGTCTAAGACCTGACTGTTCGTACTTTTTCAATCGCTAAAATTGATTCACAGAAGGTTTACAAATATGAGCTTTAATCTTAAATACATGCACTCTAGGAGTTTGTTATGAAAAAGATAATGACTGTATTGGCGATGACACTCAGCCTGACTGCCATGGCCCATGGGCATGGAGGCTATTGGGCTCGCGGCTATGGCGGTGCATGGCAGTGGATGGTGCCCACCATCATTGGGGGAGCCATTGTCTATGAGGTGGCTCGCCAACAACCCGTCATCATCCAACAACCTGTGGTGGTGCAACCTCAGCAGCCTGCCGTTGTTCAGCCCCCAACCCAGTCGTGCAGCCCTTGGACAGAAACTCAAAATCCCGACGGAACCATCACCCGTACGCGCACATGCGCACAATGATTTGAACTGACAAATCATGACCTTTCACAATTGGGTCAGGGCCTGCCCCCGATGGATGCAGGCCCTTATTTTTAGGCCCCGGTTTTCCTTGGCCATCACGGTTGGATTTTTGACTTATCTGTTGCTTCCAAGAGCTTGGATTGATCAGGAGGTCACCTGCGCCATCATTTCATGGAATGTGGGCGCCATTTTGTATCTGGCACTTGCTAGCAAAATGATGTTCTGGACGTCGGATGAACGCATGAAGAAACGTGCCCTCAAGCATGACACTGGCCGTTTCTTTGTCCTCGGCTTGGTGGTCTTGTCGGCCGCCGTTTGCATGGTGGGTATTGTGTTTGAGTTGTCCTTGGCCAAGGAACTTCACCATACTTTGAAGTTAGAACACATTGGCTTGGCCGTGTTAACTGTGATCACGGCATGGGCCTTTACCCAAGTGATGTTTGCCTTGCACTATGCCCATGAGTATTTCTACCTGATCGCCCATGGCCATGAAGGGGGCATCGATTTTCCTGGTGATGTGCCGCCCAACTACGCCGACTTTTTGTACTTTGCTTGTGTCATTGGCACGTCAGGGCAAACTGCTGATGTGAGTTTTACAAATCCTAAAATTCGCAGAACAGGCTTGGTTCATTGCATCTTTGCTTTTTTCTTTAATACCACCTTGGTGGCATTGATGATCAACATTGCATCGGGTTTGATTTAACAACATGAAGTTGCCGTCTTCTTTGGATGCCGCTTCCTTGGCAGCCTTACCGCGCGGACCCGGCGTTTACATCTTCAGGGGTGACGGCAAGTTGCCCATTTACATCGGCAAGAGTGTCGACATTCGCAGCCGGGTGTTGGCGCATTTGCGCGCCGAAGATGAAGCCGAGATGATGTCGCAATCAAGGCGCGTGGATTTCATCGAGACTGCGGGGGAGATTGGCGCCTTGCTTTTAGAGTCGCACCTGATCAAAACGCTCAACCCGCTTTACAACATCAGGCTGCGCAGGCTTCGCAACTTGTGCAGCATTCAACTGCACGACCAAGCCGGTGCCTGGGTGCCCGAAATTGTGACCGGCAAAGACTTGGGTCTGGGCCAGGTTGAGGGCTTGTATGGGCTGTTCAGTTCTAGGCACGCGGCGCAAGCCAAATTGCGCGAGTTGGCCGATCAACACAATTTGTGCCAAGGCTTGCTGGGCCTGGAAAAGCTCAGCGCCAGGGGCTGTTTTGGTTTGCAAGTCAAAACATGTTTGGGCGCTTGCGTTGGCAAAGAAGAGCGCTCGGCGCACGACCAACGCCTGCTAACGGCTTTGGTGGACATGAAGGTTCATGCTTGGCCGTTTGCGGGGGCCATTGATTTGGTGGAGGAAAGCCAAGGCTGGGTACAGCGTCATCGACTAGAAAACTGGCGCTACTTGGGAACCTGGTGTTCCAAGTCGGCGCAGTTGCCCGTGACATTGCAGCAAAGCTTTGATTTAGACACTTACAAAATATTGGTCAAGCCCATCATGTTGGGCACGGCGCGTCTGGAAAGCGTTAATTAATGTTGATCTGACCCCAATTAAGGGGGAAGTGTTGGACAATGGGGTTTTTGGTTCGCATTTCAGTTTATGGCTATTCAATGGTTTCCGGGGCACATGCACCTCACGCGCAAGGCGATTGAGGAGCGCATCAAAGACATTGACGTGGTCATTGAAATGCTGGACGCCAGGTTGCCGGGGTCCAGTGCCAATCCGATGTTGGCGCAGTTGATACAGGGTAAGCCAGGTTTGAAGGTGCTCAGCAAGCAAGACTTGGCGGACGCTGAACGCACGCAGTTGTGGTTGGACCATTACAACGCCATGCCCAATGTGCGGGCCATTGGTTTGGACACCAGCATGGTGTCGCCGGCCAAAACCTTGATTGACGCTTGCCACCAGTTGGCGCCCAACCGAGGCGGCATGGCAAAACCCATGCGGGTGCTCATTTGCGGCATTCCCAATGTGGGCAAGTCCACACTCATCAATACCTTGAAGGGCAAGCGAGCTGCCAAAACGGGTGACGAAGCAGGTGTGACCAAATTAGAGCAGCGCATCACCTTGGCCGATGACTTTTATTTGTACGACACGCCTGGCGTGCTGTGGCCGCGCATCATTGTTGAAAAGAGCGGCTACAACTTGGCCGCCAGTGGTGCCATTGGCGTCAATGCCTTTGACGATGAAGAAGTGGCCCTAGAGTTGCTGCATTATTTGATTGCCAATTACCCCGCGGCCATCACCGCGCGCTACAAAGTTCAAAACGTGTCGGAACACACCGATGAAACATTGTTAGAGGCCATTGCACGCTATCGCGGCGCCATTCAAAGTGGGGGCCGGGTGAACACCACCAAGGCTTCCGAAATTGTGATCCATGATTTTCGGTCGGCGGCTTTGGGACGATTGACGCTCGAAACGCCTACTGAGTTTGCGCAATGGTTGGCTTCAGGCCTGAAGGCGGATGCCGAACGCGCCGAGAAAAAAGCGGCGCTTCAAAAAGAGAAAAAGCAGACCCGCAGAGCCAAATAGTCGACTAAACAGTCGACTTAGTTGAGGTAATACTTCGAGGTCAGTCTTTGACAAGTAACACGGGTGTTTTGGAGGTCCCAACCACGCGCTGGGCCACCGAGCCAATCACGGTGTCGGCCCAAGAAGACCGACCTTTGGTGCCCATGATGACCATGTCAAACTTGCCTGCCTTGGCCTCTTTGATGATTTGCTCGCTGGGATGACCATAGCGAATGGCCATGTCATGGGGCAGCTTGATTTTGTTCAAGTACCTGACGGACCAAGCCAAATTTTTGTCAGCACCTTCACGAAGGTAATCTTCTACTGCACCTTTTGGGGTGTGTTTTTTGAAGAGCCGCAAGGTGCTGTCATCTTGAACCGTGATCAAGGTGATGTGGGTTTCAGCGCTAAAGTTTTTGAACAGTCGGGCTGCATATTTCACTGCGCCTTCTGAAGCTTTTGAGCCGTCGGTTGCGACCAATAATTTCATAGTGAACTTTCAAAGTGTTGTGAAATGATAGGGAACTGATTACATTCAGACTTGATACAAATCAAGGCTTTCGCAAGCAAGGAAAACACGATGACAAACAAAAAAGTGGCATTGGTCACAGGTTCGGCAACGGGTGTGGGTGCCGCAACCGCATTGGGCTTGGCGCAACGTGGCTACAACGTGGTCATCAACTATTCGAAAAGTGAAGCAGAGGCCAAAGCCTCTGAGGCGGCCTGCCAGGCGGCAGGCGCAGAAACTTTGTTGGTCCAAGGCGATGTGTCGGACGATGCGGCCTGCAAAGCGATGGTGGCAGCCACACTGGCCAAATGGCAACGCTTAGATGCTTTGGTCAACAACGCGGGCATCACCGCGTTTGCTGGTTCCAATTGGGATGCTTTGGATGCAGAGATTTTCCAGCGCATTTTTGAAGTGAATGTGTTGGGTACCTTTCAAATGGTGCGCGCCTGTGTGCCGCATTTGAAGGCAGCGCAAGGTTGTATCGTTAATGTGTCTTCTGTTGCTGGTGCCTTGGGCATTGGCTCCAGCATTCCGTACATCGCTTCAAAGGGTGCCATGAATTCCATGACGCTGCATTTGGCGCGCACACTGGCACCAGAGGTGCGGGTGAATGCGGTGTGTCCCGGCATGATCACCACGCGTTGGTTTGTGGACGGTGTGGGTCAGGAAAACTTTGAGAAGCTGAAGGCGCAATACGAGCAAACAACGCCCTTGGCACGCGCTTGCACCGCAGAAGACGTGGCCGAGTCCATCATTTGGTTGGTGGACGGTGCCCGCACGGTGACGGGCGAAACCATCCTTCTAGACTCGGGTTTGCATTTGGGCAAGGCCGTGACGGTGCCCGCCAAAAATGCGGGTCAGTGAAACGCGGTGAGCGACCGGTGACATGCTGCGCAGGTGCGCAGCATTACTTGTCCAGTTTGATGCCAGTCTCTTGAACGATGTTGTTCCAGCGAGACTGAATGCGTTTTTGCCAAGCTTGCGTTTCTTCTAAGTTCATGTCGAAGTAAACACCGCCAGCGGCTTTCACTTTGTCCATCACATCAGGGTGATTGGCGGCTTTCACAATGGCAGCGTTGAGTCTGCGCTGTACGGCAACCGGTGTGCCTGTAGGCACTACATAAACCGTGTAGCTTTGAAGCTCCAAATCTTTCAAGCCCTGTTCCTCCATGGTGGGGACATTGGGCAGCAATGGCAAACGAGTGGCGCCAAACACACCCAAGGGAATTAATTTGCCAGAGGCAATGAAGGGTGCCACTTCGCTGTAAAACGCGGAGACCAATTGCACTTGTCCGGAGGCGGCATCGGTCATGGCAGGCACATTGCCTTTGTAGGGAACGTACTGAATTTTGGAGCCGGTGCGTACTGCAAATGCGGCGCACACAAAATGACCGATGGTGGCATTGCCACTTCCGCCACAATCGAGGGTGGTGTTTTTGGCTTTGATGTACGCCACCAACTCGGCCACGTTTTTAACACCCAATTGCGCATTGACCATGAGGATGGGGTAGCCCGCAATGGTGAGGCCCACTGTGGAAAAGTCCTTCACGGGATCGTACCGAACGGGGACGCCCAGTTGGCCGATGAGGCCCAATTCATTTTGACTGCCCATGAAAAGCGTGTGACCGTCTGCATCGGCTTTGGCTGCGGCATCACCGGCAATGGCGCCTGAAGCACCGGGTTTGTTGTCCACCATCACGGGTTGGCCCAACTCATTTTGCAAGTGCGGTTGATGGCGTCTGGCGTAGATATCGACCACGCCGCCAGGGGGTGATGACGTGATGAGTTTGATGGGTTTGGTGGGCCAGTTTTGGGCTGTGGCACTCAAGCTGATGGCCACCATGCTTGCGCAGATCAGCCTAGGAAACCATTTCAAAGTTGTCATCACGCCTCCAAACCAATGGGAAGACCCACTGCAGGATTGCAGCAGTGGGCCTGGATGCTTATTCTTTGACAGAGCCGGTCATGCCCGACACGTAGTACTCAACAAAGAAGGAATAAATGAAGGCCACTGGCAAGGAGCCAAAGAGGGCGCCTGCCATGAGAGCACCCCAGTGGTACACATCGCCCTCAACAAGTTCTGTGACCACACCCACTGGCACCGTTTTGACTTCGCTAGAGGAGATGAAGGTGAGGGCATAGATGAACTCATTCCAAGACAGGGTGAAGGCAAAGATGCCTGCAGAAATGAGGCCTGGCACAGACAAAGGCAAAATGATTTTGATCAAAATTTCCCAGCGGTTGGCGCCGTCAATCATGGCGCATTCTTCCAACTCAAAAGGAATGGAGCGGAAGTAACCCATCAGCAGCCATGTGCAAAAGGGAATGAGGAACGTGGGATAGGTGAGGATGAGCGCCAAGCGCGTGTCAAACAAACCCAACTGAAAAATGACCGAAGCCAAAGGAATGAACAAGATGGAAGGCGGCACCAAGTAGGCCAAGAAAATGGCCAAACCGGTTTGCTTGGCACCTTTGAAGCGCAATCGCTCGATGGCGTAAGCCGCCAACACAGAGGCAAACAAAGAGAAGAAAGTTGAAGTGACAGACACCACCACTGTGTTCCACATCCACTGCGGGTACTCTGTTTTGAACAACAGCTTTTCAATGTGCGCCATGGTGGGCGAGATGATCCAAAACGGATTGCCATCGCGCGACAGCAGTTCATTGTCGGGTTTGAATGTGGTGACGCCCATCCAATAAAACGGAAAGAGCAGCACGAACAAGAACAAGCCCAGTGGCAAATAGGTCTTGAGAAGTTTGGTGGAAGTGGTGTCCAAATAGGACATGCCGCCGTTGTCTTGATTGTCTTTGCTCATTTGTCGCTGCCGCCTTGTTGCCATGCACGGCGTTGAAGTCCGAAGTAACTGAAGAGGATGGCTGCCAACAGGAAGGGCACCATGGCGATGGCGATGGCCGCACCTTCACCCAATGCGCCGCCCGGAATGGCGCGCTGGAATGACAGGGTGGCCATCAAGTGTGTGGCATTGAGCGGTCCACCGCGTGTGATCACGTAGATGAGCTGGAAGTCGGTGAATGTGAACAGCACCGAGAAGGTCATGGTGACCGCAATGATGGGGGTCAGCAAAGGCAAAGTGACATGCCAAAACTGCTGCCAAGGTGTGGCACCGTCAATGGCGGAGGCTTCGTAATAGGAGGGCGAAATGGTTTGCAAACCCGCCAACAAAGTGATGGCGACAAAGGGAACACCGCGCCAAACGTTGGCACTGAGTGTGGCCAATCGGGCATTCCAAGGTGTACCCAAGAAATCAATGTAGGAGTCAATCCAGCCCATTTTCATCAGCATCCAACTGATGATGGAAAACTGGGAATCAAAAATCCACCAAAAAGCAATGGCGGAAAGTGCTGTGGGCACGATGTAAGGCAGCAAAATGACTGCGCGGAAAAACGACTTGAAACGAATATTTTTGTTCAGCAACAAAGCCAGCCAAAGACCCAAGAAGAACTTCAGGACGCTGGCCACTGTGGTGTAGAACATGGTGTTGAACAGGGCCAATTGAGTGACGCTGTCACCCAACAAGAAAATGTAATTTTCTAAGCCAATCCATTCACCGCCACGGCCAATTTTGGTATCGGTAAAACCAAGCCAAACACCCAAGCCGAGAGGGTAGGTCAGAAACAGCAGCAACAACAGTGTTGCTGGCAACATGAAAATGAAGCCGAGCACATTGCGGCTGTTCTGAATTCTCTCGAGCAAGGGTGTCATGGGTACTTTTCAGTTAAGAGAGATGATCAAACTTTGTAGTAACGCTCGGCACGTTTCTGTGCGCGTTCTGCAGCTTCTTTCGGTGTTTTAGAACCGCTAGCAGCTTCAGCCACCATGTTGACCACAATGAAGTCGGCGCCAGCACCGGCAGAGGCGTAACCCAACTTGCCTGCATAGCCAGCGGGACGCATGTTTTTCACGGCGTCGCGATAAGCTGTGTGCTTGGGATCGGAAGTCCAGATGGCACCTTTGGTGTAGGCGTCCAGAGGCGGCGCAATGTAGCCACCAGCCGCTGTCTGCCATGGATCGAACTGCTCTTTTTCCATCATGAAGCGCAAGAACTCTTTGGCAGCATTGGGGTACTTGGTGTACTTCATGACCATTTGGTTGAAGAACAAGTGTGACTCGGTAGGCGTGCCAACAGGGCCAACAGGGTAAGGTGCATGGAACACGTCTGAATTCAATGCGCGCACTTTTTCATCGGGCGATGTTTTGGTGGCGTAGTAAATGGAGATGCCGTTGTTGGTCAAGCTAATTTGACCATCCAAGAACGCTTTGTTGTTGTTGGGGTCGAGCCATGACAGCGTGCCAGGAATGAACGTTGCGTACATTTCTTTGGCATATTCCAAAGCTTTGATGGTTTCGGGGCTGTCGATGACCACCTTGTTGTTGGCATCAACCATTTTGCCGCCGAAGGCCCACAAGAGCCAGTTGCACCAGAGGCCATCACCTGTGGCATTGCCCAGAGCGAAGCCAGCAGGGGTGCCTTTTTCTTTGAGTGCTTTGAGCAGCTTCAAGAAGTCGTCTGTGTTTTTGGGGAAGGTGTCAAAGCCAGCCGCTTTCACTTGGCTTTGGCGGTAAACCAACATGGCACCGGCAGAACCCAGAGGCACGCCAATCCACTTTTTGCCATCAGGCTTGAGGTAGGCGTGGCATGAAGGGAAGAAGCCACCGTATTTCTTGCCCAAGTATTCGCACAGGTCTGTCACGTCCAGCAATTTTTCTGGGTACAGGTTGGCGTCGTCGTTGGTGGACAAAATGATGTCGGGACCTGCGCCGGTGTTGGCAGCCACAGCAGCCTTGGGGCGAACGTCTTCCCAACCCTCGTTGTCAACACGAACTTCAACGCCTGTGAGTTCTGTGAACTTCTTGACGTTGGCCATGTAGGCGTCAATGTCGCCTTGCACGAAACGGCTCCAACGCAAGACGCGCAGCTTGGCACCTTTTTCTGGCTTGAAGCTGAGGTTTTGCGCTTGGACCGCGGGGCTAACAGCCATAGCGCCCATGCCCAGTGTGGTGGAAGCTGCCGCTACGCCGGCTGAGCTTTCCAGAAAGTCGCGTCGATTCAGTTTTGTCATGAAATGTCTCCTGTTTGAGTGGGTTAGCGACGAGAAAGAAACGAAATTAAATGCGGATGGCCAGTTCAAGCAACCAAACGCATGCCGGTTGAGGCATCAAATACGTGGGCGCGGTCCATGTCGGGCTGCAAATTGATGGTGCTGCCCAAATGGAAATCATGGCGCTCGCGGAACACCGCTGAAAACTCCACGCCCTCGTGGCGGCATGCCACAAAGGTGTCCATGCCGGTGGGCTCCATCACGGCCACATGCGCTGTAATGCCGCCACTGTCGACCAATGAGAGGTGTTCTGGGCGCGTACCAAAAACAACGGGCTGGCCATTCTGACCCTTCACAGGGTGTGGCAAATTGAGTTTGAGGCCGTCATGCAGTTCAACTTGGCATTGGCCGCCATTGACCAGCAATTTGCCAGGCAAGAAGTTCATGGCAGGTGAGCCGATGAAGCCCGCAACAAATTGGTTGGCAGGGAAGTCGTAAAGCTCGAGGGGTGAGCCAGTTTGTTCAATGCGGCCGTCGCGCATCACCACAATTTGATCGCCCATGGTCATGGCTTCAATTTGATCGTGTGTGACGTAGATGGACGTGGTTTGCAAGCGCTGGTGCAATTCTTTGATTTCGCTTCGCATGGCGACGCGCAGTTTGGCATCCAGATTGGACAAGGGCTCGTCAAACAAAAACACTTGGGGGTCGCGAACAATGGCGCGGCCCATGGCCACACGTTGACGTTGGCCACCTGAGAGTTGACGGGGGTAGCGATCTAACAAGGTGCCGAGTGCCAAGATGTCGGCGGCACGTGCCACTTTTTTGTCGATTTCATCTTGCGGGCGCTTGGCAAGCATCAGCGAGAACGCCATGTTCTCACCCACTGTCATGTGAGGGTAGAGCGCATAGTTTTGGAACACCATGGCGATGTCGCGCGCTTTGGGGGGCAGGTCGTTGACGCGGTTGTTGCCAATGAGGATTTCGCCGTCGCTGACTTCTTCTAAGCCCGCTATCATGCGAAGCAATGTGGACTTGCCGCAACCAGAGGGGCCCACCAGCACAGTGAAAGAGCCGTCCTTGATTTCAATGTCGACGCCGTGAAGGATGGGAACTTCGCCAAAATTCTTTTTGACGGATCGGATCGATACACTGGCCATTAGAAAATCCCTAGATAAAGCATGCAGGCAAACGACTGAGCAAATTCGATTCACTCAAACTGATTTGCAGTATCACACTCTTGGTGGTAATTTCTTATCCAAGCTAACCCTAATTGGTCTGACCAAATGGCCGCTGAAACTAAATAACAAAACAGACAGGTACTTACCTCATGAGCGAGCAACTGAAACCCCTACTTACAAGCCTGAGCCTGAGTCTGGCCAATGCCATCGTCAACGAGTGTTTGGCTATTCGGCAGCGCGAAAGCTTGTTGCCCTTGTCGGTGGCGGTGTTAGATGCCGGGGGGCAGTTGGTGGCGTTTCAACGAGAGGATGGCTGCGGCATTCTCCGATATGACATTGCATTCGGTAAAGCTTGGGCGGCCTTGGGCATGGGCATGTCCACGCGTTTAATCCGCGACCGCTTGGCCAATCGACCTGCGTTTCAAGGTGCATTGGCTGCCGCGTCCGACGGCCGTTTTATTCCCGTGCCAGGGGGTGTCCTCATCTTGAATGCCCAATCGGCCGTGATTGGCGCGGTGGGTGTCAGTGGCGATGCCTCTGATCGCGATGAGTACTGCGCCATCGAGGCCATTCATTTTGTAGGGCTTGGGTGTGAGCCTACGTCATACCAGTCCGAATGGCGGAACGCTGGCTTGTAAGCGCAGACGGGATGCACTTATGATGCTCCCACAAGAGGGTTGGCGCATAGGTGCTGACCTGCAACAAGCCTGATTCAAGGGAAACAAAGTGGTTCATTTTCTTCACGTTAAACGTCGCGCATTGTTTGCCGCCGTCGCATGCTTGGGCTTTGCAGCCGCAGCCCCCTTCAGCGCTTTGGCGCAAACCAACTTTCCCACCAAAACCATTCGGTTGATCGTGCCATTCCCTGCGGGCGGACCGACCGACATCTTTGCTCGCCAATATGCCATTGGCTTGTCGCGGGTGCTGAATCAAAGCGTCATTGTGGACAACAAGGCCGGCGCCAGCGGTGCCAT